>CAZQET010000222.1:0-1507 GCA_964591825.1 uncultured Conexibacteraceae bacterium | reverse complement strand
CAGAGGGCGTGATCGTCCTCACCGGCTGCCTGCAGTCGCGCTTTTGCCGCCGTCTGGTCGAAGAGCGCGACGAAGACGCCCGCGCCCACCTCGACGACCTGATCCAGGCCTTCGGCCCCGAGCAGGTCTACTTCGAGGTGCAGAAGAACGGCATCGCCGAGCAGGACAAGGCCAACGAGGGGATCGTCCGCTACGCCCGCGAGCTGGGCCGGCCGCTGGTCGGGACCGCCTGGGGCCACTCCGCGAAGGACTCCTCCATCTCGGCGGAGCTCTTGAGGAAGAACTCGTTGGTGTCGAAGCTGAGCTTCGGCGCCTCCAGGGTCGATTTGGTCTGCACGCAGAGCAGCGCCGCGTGGTTGTCGAAGTCCTCACGCCGCAGGTAGTGGACGTCGGCGGTGCCGACCAACGGCCGGTTCAACTCGCGGGCAAAGCGAACGATCCCCTCGTTGGCCTTGTCCTGCTCGGCGATCCCGTTCTTCTGGACCTCGAAGTAGACCTGCTCGGGGCCGAAGGCCTGGATCAGATCGTCGAGGTGGGCGCGCGCGTCGTCGTGGCGCTCCTCGACCAGACGGCGACAGAAGCGCGACTGCAGGCAACCGGTGAGGACGATGACGCCCTCGGCGTGGGAGGCGAGCAGGTCCATGTCGAGGTTGGCCTTGCCGCGCGAGAAGCCCTCGAGGAAACCGGCCGAGGTGAGCTTGACCAGGTTGGAGAAGCCGACGTCGCTCTCGGCCAGCAGGGTGAGGTGGTTGCGCTCATAGCGCGGCTGCTCCTTGATCGCGTGGCGATCCTCGACCAGGTAGGCCTCGAGCCCGATGATCGGCTTGATCCCGTGCTTGTTGCAGGCCTTGTAGAGGTCGACCGCGCCGTTCATCACGCCGTGATCGGTGAGCCCGAGCGCCGGCTGTCCCAGCTCTGCGGCCCGCGCCGCCATCGCGTCGATCTTGCAGGCCCCGTCCAGCAGCGAGTACTCGCTGTGCGCGTGGAGATGGACGGCGGAGGGGGCGCTCATGACTGCGGTCGATCATGCCAACCGGGCCAGATGCCAACGACCCCCCGCGACGCGTCTTTCGCGCGTCTTTCTCCCTAGTTACGAGGTATTTCGGCCGACCGTCAGCCGCAGGACCAGGCGCTGGGACCGGAGTCGGCCCAAATCTGGGAGGCGATCCGATCCTGTTCGGCCTTCGAGGCGTCCTGCGGGTTTCCCTGGCCCCCATAGAGATGCCAGGTCGAAGGAAGGATCTGGTAGGCGCCGCCCGCTCCGCTGGAGGGGTTGACGGCGCCGTAGTCCCCCCCGGACTCGCACATCACGATGTAGGTGGGGATCGCGTATGGGCCGCCGAGCCAGCGGCTGACCGTGTTTTCGGCGGCCGCCCGGCTGGCCTGCTCGGCCGCCTGGATGTCGGCGACCCAACTCCCGATGTGCGATTTGAGCTTCGACAGCGAGGCGGCACGGGTGGTCGAGATCGACTGCAGCTGTCCCGCCTCGGCGCTCGCGCGGGCGCGC
>CAZQET010000221.1:0-6673 GCA_964591825.1 uncultured Conexibacteraceae bacterium | reverse complement strand
CCGCCCGCTCCGACTCCACGGCGTGCCGTCGACGGCACCGCCCGCGCCGGAGCGATCCTGGCGATCCTCGGCGGCGTCGGGATGTGCCTGGTCACCCTGTACGCAATCGTCTACCTGCCGCTTCATTACCACGAGCCACTCAACTACGGCGCGTCGCTGCAGTTCGGCGACCTGCTCGCCTTCGGCTCAGGACTGGTTGCCATCGGGGTGGGTGTGGCGGTGCTGACCGGCAGGTCTGCGAACCCGCCCGCGCTCGGCGTCGTGCTCGCCCTCGCCGGCACCCCGACCCTGGTCCTCGCGCTGCTCTGGTCCTTCCCGGAAACGTCCAACTTCACGATCTTCCCGACCCCGTTCTACTTTGGCTTCGTCTACTTCGCCAAGCTCGGGATCACCCACATCTCCAGCGGCTACGTGCCGGTGCCACTGGTCGTCACCTGCCTGGTGACGATCGCCGCGGCGCTCGTGATCGCGCTCCCGCCGGCGACCCGAGTCGGCTCAGCGGCGTACGGTCGATGAAGCGCCGCTGCCCCAGTTGCGGGGTGGTCGTTGGGCCGACCGCGAGCTTCTGTCGAGCCTGCGGGACGCCGTACCAGGCCGCGACCCCCGTCGCTCCCGCGGCGACCGCCGAGCGGGCGGCCCCCACGCGCGACCAGGCGGCACAGGAGCCGCGACGCGGCCCCGTCGCGATCGGCGCCGCGGTCGCGATCCTCGTGGTCGGCGCCGGAGTTGCAGCGGCGATCCTGCTCGGCGCCGGCGGCGGCTCCTCAACCACGACCGTGGTGAAGACCGCTGCCGACCGCGGTCGCCCGGCGCCGGCGCCCGGAACCCCGGAGGGCGGTGCGATCGAAGCCGCCCGCTACGCGCAGGCGGGCTCCTTCCAGACGCTCGAACATGCCGAAGCCGAGCGCCTGCGGCTTGCGGCGCAGGGAATCGACGTGAAGGTCGTCTCCTCCGACCTGGCGGAAGAGCTTTACCCCGGCTTCCGCGTGCTGCTCGGCGGTCCGATCCACTCCCACGCCGAAGCAGCCGAGCTGCTGTCGCAGCTTCACCGCAACGGCGTGCCCTCAGCCTTCGTGAGGGAGCTGACGCCGGCCGGGGACGCCGAACCGGCGGCGGCCGCGGGAGACTGGAGCGGCAGCATCGAACGGACAAGCTCCGAACATCCGCGGTTGGACGGCACTTTGGCGATCTCGCTGAGCCTCGCCGAAGACGGCGCCAGCGGCTCGCTCGAGCTGCCCGGTCTCGGCTGCCACGCGGGCCTCTCGCTCAACTCGAGCGCCCGCAATGTCTTCGACTACGCGCAGGCGCCCCCCTGCGCCGGAGCCGGCACGGTGCGCCTGCGCCTCAGCGGTGACGAACTGTTGGCGACGCTGCCCTCGCCACAGACTGATTCCTTCTCGCTCGGCACCCTGAATCGCGGCTGAGCGGGCCTCAGCCCGCGGCGATCGCCTGGCCGCACTCGCCGCAGAATCGGTCGCCCACCCGCATCCTGGCGCCGCAGTGTTCGCAGAAGGCCACCTCGGCGTCGCCAGCCGAGGGATCGGCGGCGACCGGCGGCGACGGAGCTGCCGCAGGTGGAGAAGGGGGCAACGGAGGAGATGGCGGGGCCGGCGCGGCGGGAGATGGCGGGGCAGCGGCCGGGGCCGGTGAGGGCGGCGGCGGGGCCTGGATCGAAGGCAGCGGGGAATCGGCTGGAGTCGGTGAGGCTGGCGGTGGTGGCGCTTGGACGGGAGGCGGCGGGGCAGCGGCCGGTGGTGGCGACGCGACCGGTGTCCGATCTGGAGGTGGCGGCACCGGCGACTGGGCCGGAGGCGCTGGAGCCCCGGCACCGGCGAAGGCGGCTTTCACCCGGTCCAGGGCCCGTCCCCCGGTCGCCAGGTATCCCCCCACGGCGATCCCGGCAGCGGCGACGAGCCCGAGGAAGAGACCGGCCTCGGCGCTGGCGCCGTCTTCGATCCCGCCGCCACCGCCGAACGGGCTCGCGTCCCCAGCCGAGATCGGATCGATCAGCCGAAACAGCACAAGCAGCGTGGCGAGGCAGCCGAGCACGAATATGACCGTGCCGTCCGGAAGGTCTCCAAGGCTGTTGCCGTTGGCTTTGGCGAGGACGATGGTCAGCGTCGCGGCGATCGCGATCGCCAGGATGGGGCTGGCGTAGTGAAGGGAATCCCAGGCGTTGGCGGTGGCAAAGCCGAAGTTGAACCAACCGAGGAACATGCACACGAACAGGGCCAGCGCCGATCCGCCGGCGATCTTCTCACCCTGACTGAGTCGCTGCGTCTTGAGATCCATCTCCAAGCCTCCCCCTGAACCGAACGGTACAGTCTCGAATCTACACAGAGTGAGCCAGATCCTGTGGAGCCAGTAACGACACTACGCCCGGGCGATCGGCTCGCTGAGTTCGAGGTTATACGCCGGCTCGGCGACGGGGGGATGGGAATCGTCTACCTGGCCCGCGACGTGCGTCTCGGCAGGCAGATCGCGCTCAAGGTGATCGCGCCCCACCTGGCGCCCGACCCGGCCTTCCGCGAGCGCTTCGCGGCGGAGGCGCGAAGCGCCGCCGCGATCGAGCATCCCAACGCGGTCACCGTGTACTCGGCCGGGTCGGCCGATGGTCACCTCTTCATCGCGATGCGCTACATCGAGGGCACCGACCTGCGCCGGGCGCTGGCCGAGTCGGGACCGCTCGCGCCGCGGGCGGCGGCGCGCCTGACGGTCGAAGTCGCCGGCGCGC
Source organism: uncultured Conexibacteraceae bacterium (assembly GCA_964591825.1). Lineage (GTDB taxonomy): Bacteria > Actinomycetota > Thermoleophilia > Solirubrobacterales > 70-9 > VRUE01. The sequence goes on along the minus strand of CAZQET010000221.1, from coordinate 3,939 downwards.
TCGACGCGGCCCATGCCGCCGGCTTCGTCCACCGCGACGTCAAGCCGGCCAACATCCTGCTCACCGGGGCGCCCGGCAGCGGCACCGCGTACCTGACCGACTTCGGCCTGACCAGGGGGCTGGGCAGCTCACAGGTCCAGCTGACCGAAACGGGCCAGTGGATGGGCACGCTCGACTACGTGGCGCCCGAGCAGGTGACCGGCGAGCGCCTCGACGCGCGCACCGACATCTACTCGCTGGGCACCGTGCTCTACGAGATGCTGGCCGGAGCGGTGCCCTTCAGCGGGGACGAGATGCAGAAGCTCTGGCGCAAGACGAACGAGGATCCGCCACCGCTCCCGCCCAATGCGCCGGGGCGCGCCTTCGACCCGGTCCTCGCCCGCGCCATCGCCCGGGACCCCGAGCCCCGCTTCCGCTCCGCCGGCGATCTCGGCAGGGCCGCCTCCGCCGCGGCCGGGGAGGACGCGGGGGCGCCGACCGAGCGCAGCGTCGCCACCGGGCCGGCGGCGGCCGGGCTGGAGGAGGTCGACGTTCGCCTCCGCGGTCGGAGGCCGGCGGCGCCCGCTCACACCGCTCGCCTGCCACGCGTGAGGCGTCCGGCGCCGGCGCGCCGGCAAATCACACCGGCGCCCGTCCCGGCCCCGGCTGCCCCGGCGGGCGACCGACGCTCGGGCGCCCGCGCGGCGGCGATCATCGTCTGCGCGCTGGCGATCGCGGCGGGGCTCGTCACCGGCGCCCTCGTCCTCGCCCGCGGCACGGGCGGCAAGTCGCGCACCGTCATCACCCGGCGCGCCGCGGCGCCGCGGCGGGAACGGACGACGGCCGCGGCGGCGGTCACAACCACGAGCAGCGCGCCGGAAGAAGAAGGACAGGACGAAGAAAGCACCGCCACGGACGTCGCCGTCGAACCGCTGCACTTCGAGGGCAGCGAGTACAGCGCCACGCTCCCCGCCGGCTGGGAGCAACAGGAGAGCGAAAAGCGGGCGAGCGACGGCAGCTACATCGAGAACACCTGGACGAGCCCCGACGGCGGCGAAGAGCTGCTGATCGACGAGTCGCCCGCCAAACCGGCCGACCCGGCGCGCAGCATGGCCAAGATCGGCGGTTACGTGCGCGAAGAAGGCGAGACCGTGTACGCGGAAGAAAGCGAAGTGGAACGCGGCGGGATGCTCGGCAGTGAGCTGGACTTCCACGCCGACTCGAAGCCGGCGGAGCGCGTCGACTTCTTCTTCGACATCGGCGACGACGGCTTCGCGGTCCTCGCCAGCGCCGGCAGCCTGGGCGCGGCCCAGGCGCTGGTCGACCCGCTGGTCTCCTCGATCCAGATGAAGTATCCGGCCGCCCCTTGAGCGTGCGACGCGCCCTGTCCCTCCTTCTCATGTCGCTCGCCTGTGCGGCGCCGCTCGGCTGTGGGAGCGACCACGAGCAGCGCGCCACCACCAGCACCGCCGCGGCTCCCCCGCCCGAGGCGTCGGCAAGCTCGTCCGCCGCTCCCGCGCCGCCCTGCCGGGAGGCGATGCTCGAGATCCGCGACGCGGGCTTTGCCGGCGTCGCGGCCGGGACGCTCGCCGAGGCGATCGAATTCCGCAGCAACCGCAGGTGCTATCTGGCTGGCGAGCCGTCGGTCTGGCTGCTGTCCGGCGCGGGACATCGGATCGCCGTCGTCGAAGCCGAACCGAGCGATGCCGGGCGGAGCGTCGTGAGGAAGGGGCAGCCGCTCTACACCGACCTGTTTTACACGAACCCCTCGATCCCGGTGCCACCGTGCCACCTCCACGCCGAGGCGATGGGGATCGTCCCGCCTGGCGGCCGGCGTCGCCTAACGGTGAAGCTCAAGGACCCGCCACTGCGCTTCTGCCCCCGGGGCGTCCGCGTGTCCGGCTTCGGGACCAATGGGCCGATCGACGACTGAGCGGCGCGACCTGGGAGCGGGCCTCAGGCCTCGGCCAGGACATCGGCGAGGGTGCGGCCGCTGGCGACGGACTGCGGACGCTCGACAACGAGGTCGGAGCCCGGCAGGGCCTGCTCGTCGCGGCGCTTGATCAGCAGCCACTGGGGCTTTTCGCCGCCACGGGTGCGCTGCAGGGCGAAGCCGCCGCGCAGCTTCTCGCCGCGGAGGACGAAGACCGCGTGGCCGCGCTCGAGCGCCTCGGGCCAGGCGACCCGGCCACCCTGCTCGTAGGCACCGCGATCCCAGACGATCACCGCGCCGCCCTCGGTCGGGCCCTCGAACTCGTTGTGGGCGAGCGAGTGATCCTCGACCTGGACCGCGAGGCGTTTCACCGCCGGATCCATCGACGGTCCCTTCGGCACGGCCCAGGAGCGCATCGCGCCCTCGACCTCGAGCCGCAGGTCGAAGTGATGGGCGGTAGCCGCGTGCTCCTGGACGACGAAGGCGCCGGCGCTGACGCCGCGGATCGCGAACTGCTCATGCCCCTCGACCTTCACCTCCTCGCTCTCGACGCTCTCGACCTGAGCGGCGGGCGGCCCCTCGGCGAGGAAGGCGAGCAGCTTCTCGACCGCGGCGTCCGGCCCCTCGGCATGGACCAGCAGCGTTCCGTCCGGGGCGTTGCGCACCCAGCCCATCACCCCGAGCCGCAGGGCGCGGTCGCGGGTCGCTTCGCGGAAGAAGACCCCCTGCACGCGCCCGCCGACCGTCGCCCGCACCGCCCGCTCGCTGCTGTCCTTCGCCGCCATCCACCCAAGACTGACACCCGAGGGCCGATTCCCGTATTCGCCGTCATATAGATGGCGAATACGGGAATGAATCAACCTCCCGCGTCCTCGGGGCGCAGCATGATCGAGAAGTGGCCGAAGTCGGCGCTGCGCACCGGCTCGCCGAAGAAGCCCTGACCGGGGGTGGTGGCCGCCTCGCCAGTCGCGATCTCCTCGGCGGCGTCGGCGAGCTCGGCGAGGAAGGCGGGCGGCACGGTCGGTCGCAGGCAGTGGGCGGTGTAGACGGTGCGCAGCGAGCCGGCCAGCTCGTCGGCGAGGCGGCGGGTGGAGACGAGGAAGGCCTCGAAGTCTGCGCCAGGCTCGTAGACGAGGTGGGGGCCATAGTAGGCCTGGTCCTGCGCCCAGAGCACCCCGTCGCGCTCGTCGAGCAGGCAGATGTGATCGGGCGCGTGGCCCGGCGTGTGCAGGATCCGCAGAACGCGGCCGCCGAGGTCGATCTGATCGCCCTCGGCCAGCAGACGAGTCGGCGGCGGCGGCTCGATCCGCCAGCCGTGGGCGGCGATCCCCGCCGCCGGCCAGGGACGCATCTCCTCGTCGGGGCCGATCAGGAAGAAATCGGTGCGGTCGGCGGCGAGCAGGCGCTCATAGCTCGCCGCCATCTCCGCCGCCAGCTCGGGGTAGGCGCGCAGCTGCGCGGGATCGCAGCCCGCCTCGATCCACTCCGGGCCGAGCTCGTGCATCGCCACCGAAGAGAAGAGCTCGTTGCCGCCGACATGGTCGAAGTGGACGTGTGAGTTGACGACCTCGGGCTCGCCCGAGGAGATCTCCGCGACGACGGCGGAGATGTCAGCGAGGCCCAGACCGGTGTCGAGCAACAGATCGCGCTCCCGGCCGCGGATCAGCCAACTGTTGACGTGACCGGGCTCGCCGACCAGCCAGACCCCGGGCTCCAGTGGAGAGACGCGGAACCACTCCGCGGCCGCTGCCGCGAACTCACCCCCACCCGGGTGCGGCGCCCTCTCCGCCATCGAAGCTCAGCCTAGCTAACCCCACCGGGCGAGTGACCCTGCTGACTTCGCCTTTTCTCTCGCTATGCGAGAGAAAAGGCGAAGTCAGCAGGGAGCTAGCTGTTCTGCCTCAAGACGTCCCGAACGCGACTGACGGGAGGTCGGTCCCCGATCGAGCTGTGGCGTCGAACGTGGTTGTAGTGGTGGAGCCAGTGTGGCAGCGCCAACGCCCGGTGCTCTGAGGAGCGGTAGCGCT
>CAZQET010000220.1:0-16684 GCA_964591825.1 uncultured Conexibacteraceae bacterium | reverse complement strand
TCGAAGCGAACATTCTCGAGCAACAGCACGTCACCGGCATGGAGTCCTTCGGCCATCGTCTCGACATCCTCGCCGACCACGGCAGGCGCCTGGTGGACCAGGACTCCGCCGAGCAGCTCGGAAAGGCGCTCTCCCACCGGTCGCATCGAGAGCTCGGGGTCGATCTTCCCCTTCGGCCGCCCCAGATGGGAGACGAGTACCAGCGAGGCGCCGCGTTCGCGCAGCAACTCGATCGTCGGCAGCGCCGCCCGGATGCGCGTGTCGTCGGCGACCCGGCCACCGTCCAGCGGCACGTTGAAGTCAACGCGGACCAGCACCCGCTTGCCCACCACGTCGGCGTCGCGGACAGATGCCTTTGGGAAGTTCACGACGACCTCGGCGCCGGGACTAGAGAACCTTCCCGGCAAGCTCGACGCAGCGGTTGGAGTAGCCCCACTCGTTGTCGTACCAGCTGATCACCTTCGCCATGCGGCCGTCGCCGATCACCATTGTCGACTGCCCGTCGACAATCGATGAATGAGGATCGCCGACGATGTCGGTGGAGACGATCGGGTCCTCGGTGTAGGCGAGGATGCCCTTCAGCGGCCCCTCGGCGGCCTCCCTCAGGGCCGCGTTGATCTGCTCCTTCTCGAGCGGGTTGGGCGTGGTGAAAACGAGGTCGACGGCAGAGCCGGTCGGCACGGGCGCCCGCATCGAGAAGCCGTTCAGCTTGCCGTTCAGCTCGGGCAGCACCAGCCCGACCGCCTTGGCGGCGCCGGTCGTCGTCGGGATCAGGTTGAGCGCCGCCGCGCGCGAGCGGCGGGGGTCCTTGTGGGGCATGTCCTGCAGGCGCTGGTCCGCCGTGTAGGCATGGATCGTCGTCATCAGCCCCTGCTCGATCCCGAACGCCTCGTGCAGAACCTTGGCCAGGGGAGCGAGGCAGTTGGTGGTGCAGGAGGCGTTGGAGATCACATGGTGGCTCGCGGGGTCGTAGGCGGAGTCGAAGTTGACTCCAAGGGCGACGGTGACGTCGGGCTCGGTCGCCGGAGCGGAGATGATCACCTTCTTGGCGCCGGCCTCGAGGTGCTTGGCGGCGTCCTCGCGCTTGGTGAAGAAGCCGGTCGACTCGATCACGACGTCGACATCGAGCTCGTCCCAGGGCAGCGCCGCGGGATCGCGCTCGGAGAGGACCTTGAGCTCATTGCCGTCGATGACCAGCGCGCCGTCGCCGGCCTCGACCTCGCCCGGGAAGCGACCGAGGATCGAGTCGTACTTGAGCAGGTTGGCCATCGTCGCGGTGTCGACCAAGTCGTTGACCGCGACGAACTCGAGGTCGGCCCCAGCCGCCTGCGCCGCCCTGAAGACGTTGCGCCCGATCCGCCCAAAGCCGTTGATTCCGACCTTCACAGCCATTCCTCAGTTCCTCCTAGGACTCGTTTTGGGAGATGTATCGATGTTATGGACCGGCAGTTGCCGCCGGTCCCAACTTTCCTCAGTCCGAACCGATCGTGATCTCGATCTCGTACCCGTCCGGGTCCTTGAGGAAGGCCGAGTAGGAACCCGATCCGTAGGAGCGCCGCTCCCCCGGCTCGGAGACCTTGGTGCCGCCCGCGCTCATCCCGCCTTCCCAGGCCGCCTTGACCGCGACGATGCCCAGCGCGGAGAAGCTGAGCAGCCCGAACCCCGCCTGGGGCTCGTGGTGGGCGGAGATGAAGAAGACCGGTTTGGCGATGCCCCAGCCGACGGTCTCGTCCTCCTCGAAATGGCGCCGCCAGCCAAGCGGTGCGAGCAGCGCGTCGTAGAACGCTGCGCTGCGATCGAGGTCGGAGACCTCCAATAGGACGTGGTGCAGCATCGCGCCGGAGGCTATATGGGCCGCCCGCCGCTACGTCGGCCGACGGGCTCCAAGGCAAAGAGATACGCCGCTCTGGCCGTCGGCGGCAAGGGTCAGCCGCCGCGCGGGGTCCAGCGGAAGAAGCGGATCGCGAGCAGGAGGCCGGCGACTCCCCAGATCGCGACGACGGCAAGGTTGTCCCACTGCACGCCGGCGCCGCCGCCCGCGTCATAGACGTCGAAGAACGCCTCGAAGAAGTGGCGGATCGGAAAGAAATCGGCGAAGTGGATGACGCCGCTGGGCAGCTGGTCATCGGGAATGAAGACGCCGGAGAGGAAGTAGAGCGGCAGGAGCAGGGCGTTGACGATCGGAGCGGCGGCGTCCTGAGAGGGGATCGCGGCGGTCAGCGCGATGCCGAGACAGGAGAAGGCCGCGGCGCCGATCAGCAGGGTGACGACGATGCCCGGCAGCCGATCCCACGGAATCGCCACCCCGTAGAGCAGGCGCCCGATCGCCGCCATCAGCACCAGCATCAGCAGCGCCACCACGGCCGAGTTGCCGACCCGGCCGGCAATGAAGACCCAGGCCGGCATCGGGGTCCCGCGGCCGCGCTTCAGCCGCCCGTCCTCGCGCGCGATCACCAGCGACATCGCCAGCGACTGCATCGTCGCCGAGATCACCGCCAGGGTGATGATCGCCGGCACGTAGTAGGCCGTGGTCTTGATCCCGCCGCGCACGTCGACCGTCTGCCCGCCGAAGACCGTGGCGAAGATCAGCAGCAGGATCACCGGGAACATCACGGTGAAGAAGACCGAGGCTGGATTGCGCCAGAACGCCTTCTGGTCGTAGCGGAACTGGTGGGTGAAGAGCGCCAGACCCGTCACTCGCCCTGCTCCCCGGTCAGCGAGAGATAGATGTCCTCGAGGTTGGGACGGGTGACTTCCAGGCCCTCCAGCTCGAGGTTCTCGGCGAGGGCGCGGGCGGTCAGCTCGTTCAGATCGGCAACGGGAGTCGTCGTCTCATGCGAGACGTCCTCGCCGTCGAGCCGATAGCTGATCGTCGTTGGCAGACTCTCGCGATCGCCGAGGTCCTCCGGGGTGCCGCTGGCGACGATCCTGCCGCGGGAGATGATCGTCACCCGATCGGCGAGCCGCTGCGCCTCGTCCATGTAGTGGGTGGTGAGGAACACGGTCTTGCCGAGCTCGCGCAGGCCGGCGATCGTCTCCCAGGCCTGGCGCCGGGCCGAGGGATCGAAGCCCGTAGTCGGCTCGTCGAGGAAGAGCAGCTCGGGGTCGCCGATCAGCGCCATGCCGACGTCGAGGCGACGCTGCTGGCCGCCGGAGAGGCTGCTCGCCCGCGCGTCGGCCTTGCCGTCGAGGCCGACCAGCTCGATCACCTCGTCGACCGGGCGCGGCGCTCGGTAATAGCCTGCGTAGAGCCCGAGCGACTCGCGCACGGTCAGGTAGGGATCAAGGCGACAGCTCTGCAGGACGACCCCGATCCGCTCGCGCCAGGCCCGGTCACCCCGCTCGGGGTCCTCGCCCAGCACCTCGACCTCTCCCCCACTGCGTCTCCGGTACCCCTCGAGGATCTCAACCGTGGTCGTCTTCCCGGCCCCATTCGGACCGAGAAAGGCGAACACCTCTCCCGCCCGCACCTCGAGGTCGATGCCACGCACCGCCTCGAACTCACCGTAGCTCTTGCGCAGGCCGCGGATGGAGATGACCGGATCGCTCAAAGCCCGGCGATTCTATGGACGCGTCGCCTGAGCCGTCCTAGTGTCCGTCTCCACATCCGTATCGCGATGCTTGAGGTGGACGACGACGTCCTCACGCGCCTCGAGCTCGCGACGGATGCGGTCGGCGACGGTGATCGAGCGGTGGCGGCCGCCGGTGCAGCCGATCGCAATCGTCAGGTGGCTCTTGCCCTCGGCGACGTAGGCGGGGACGAGGAAGTCGAGCAGTGGCAAGAGGCGGCCGTAGAACTCGCCCGCCTGAGTGCCCGCCTCGACGTACTCGCGTACGCGCGGATCGAGACCGGTCAGCGGCCGCAGCTCGTCGACGTAGTGGGGGTTGGGCAGAAAGCGCACGTCGAGCGTCAGGTCGGCGTCGTGCGGCGGCCCGTTCTTGAAGCCGAAGGTGAGCAGCGTCAGCGCCATCTTGCCGCTCTCGTGATGGCCGAGCATCTCCTCGGCGATGCGGCGGCGCAGCATCGCCCCGGTCAGGCTGCTGGTGTCCATCACCACGTCGGCGCGCTCGCGCAGCGGCGCCAGCAGCTCGTGCTCGGCGCGGATGCCGTCGACTATCCGCCCTTCCGGGGCCAGCGGGTGGCGGCGGCGAGTCTCCTTGTAGCGGTCAACCAGGGTCTCCTCGTCGGCCTCGAGGAAGAGCACGGTCGGCTTCAGGCCCTCGGCCTCGAGATCGTCGAGCACCTGCAGCAGCTCGTCGAAGTAGTCGCCGCCGCGCACGTCGGAGACCACTGCGGCGCACTCGACGCCGCTGCCCTCATGACGAAAGAGCTCACCGAGGCTCCCGATCATCCGCGGTGGCAGGTTGTCGACGCAGAAGTAGCCGCCGTCCTCGAAGGCAGCGATCGCTTCGGACTTTCCGGCCCCCGAGTGGCCGGTGATCATGACCAGCTCCACCTCCTGCTCGGTCTTCGGTTTCGCCGCTTCGTCGGTGCTCGCCATCAGCCGGTCCTGTTCAGTTGCTCGTGGATCTCACGGGCTACCTTGCCAGGCACGCCGGGCACCATTTCCAGTTCCTCGCGAGAGGCGGCGACGAACCGCTCCGGAGAGCCGAAATGCTGGAGCAGGGCGCGCTTGCGCACGGGCCCGATTCCCTTCAGCCCGTCGAGCACCGAGCCGGTCATCGCCCGGTCGCGTCGCCCGCGGTGGTGCTCGATCGCGAAGCGATGGGCCTCGTCGCGGACCCGCTGCAGCAACTTCGAGGCCTCCGAGTCGGCGGCCAGGTCGATCGGGTCGGCTCGATCGGGCAGGTAGACCTCCTCCAGCTTCTTGGCCAGCCCGACGATCGACACACCGCGCTCGGCGAAGGGCTTCAGCGCCCGCATTCCCGCCGACAGCTGCCCCCTGCCACCGTCGATCACGATCAGCGAGGGCAGCGAGGCGAAGCTCGCGTCGCGCTCGCGGTCGTGCGGCGAGAGGTCGGCCTGCTCGAGGTAGCGGTTCATCCGCCGCCCCAGCACCTCTTCCATCGAGGCGAAGTCATCGGGGCCCCGCTCGCGCCCCGCGCCGTTCTCGCCGCGCACCCGAAACCGCCGGTAGTCGGCCTTCTTCGTCGCACCCCCCTCGAACACGACCATCGAGGCGACGGTGTGCTCGCCGCCGAGGTTCGAGATGTCGAAGCCCTCGATCCGCACCGGCAGCTCCTGCATGCCGAGCGCCTCGCGCAGGCTGGCGAGCGACTCGACCCGGCGCTGGCGGCGGTGCTCACGCCGCAGCCGGTCCTGGTCGAGGGCGAGGCGGGCGTTGCGCTCGGCCAGCTCGCGCAGCCGTCGCTTGTCGCCGCGCTCGGCGACCCGCACCTCCACTGCACCGCCACGGCGCTCGCTCAGCGCTGCTTCGAGCAGCTCGGCGCGCTCGCCCAGATAGGGCCCGACGATGACCGTGCGCGGCACCGCCGGCGAGGCCGAGTAATACTGACCGACGAACTCCTCGGCGACCTCGGCCAGGTCGCGTTCGGCCTGGTTGTCGAGGTAGAAGCTCTGGCGCTCGGCGAGGATCCCGTCGCGCACCTGGAAGACCTGGGCGTTGGCGTCCTGTCCCTCGGCTGCCACCCCGATCAGGTCGGCGGTGCCGACCGAGCCGCCGGCGACGCGCTGGCGCTCGAACAGCGATTGGATCGCCTGCAGCCGGTCGCGATGGATCGCCGCCCGCTCGAACTCCCGCGCGGTCGCCGCCTCCTCCATCTTCGCCCGCTCTTCACCCTCGACCTGGCGGTAGCGGCCGGAGAGGAAGTCGACGATCTGGTCGATGTTGCGGCGGTACTCCGCGCGACTGACGTAGCCGACGCAGGGAGCCCCGCAGCGCTTGATGTAGTAGTCGAGGCAGGGGCTGCCAGAGCGGCGGCCGGGCTCAGCACCCTCGCAGGTGCGGAACTGGAAGAGCTTGCCGAGCAGGTCGAGCGTCTCGCGCACGCGCTTGGCGCTGGAGAAGGGACCGAAGTAGGCGCGCCCGGCGCGGTGCTTCTCGCGGGTGAAGTAGACGCGCGGGTAGTCCTCGTCGAGGCTGACGCAGACGTAGGGGTAGGACTTGTCGTCGCGCAGGCGGATGTTGAAGCGCGGCCGGTGGCGCTTGATGAAGCTCTGCTCGGCGAGCAGCGCCTCAGCCTCGGTCGAGGTGACGAGGAACTCGACGCGGTCGACCCGCGAGGTCATCCGCGCCTCCCCCCGGGCGGAGAAATGCGAGCTCACCCGCTTGCGGATCGAGCGGGCCTTGCCGACGTAGAGCACCTCGCCGTCGGCGCCGTGAAAGAGGTAGACGCCGGGAGCGTCGGGCAGCTCGCGAATCCGCTTGTCCATCCACGCAAAGGGTAGGCTGCCGCCAACGTGAATCCACCGGAGCTGAACACGATGCGGATCGAGATCGAGGGGAGCATCGGCACCCTCACCCTCGATCGCCCCGACGCCTTCAATGCGATGAGCCCGGAGATGATCGGCGAGATGACCGTCGTCTTTGCCTGGCTCGCCGACCTGGCACCGATCCGGGCGCTGGTGATCACCGGCGCCGGCAAGGCGTTCTGCGCCGGCGGCGACGTCACCTGGTTCCGCAAGGGAGTCGAGGACGAGGAGATCGACCTCCCCTCCGACGTGCGCCGCGGCGCCGAGGCCCTGCACACCGCGATCGTCGACCTGCGGCGGATTCCCTACCCGGTGATCTGCGCCGTCAACGGCCCCGCGGCGGGCGCCGGCTTCTCGCTCGCACTCGCCTGCGACATTCGCATCGCCTCCGAGGCCGCCTTCTTCGCGCCCGCCTACGGCCGCATCGGCGCCTCGCCGGACGGCGGCATGACCTACTTCCTGCCCCGAGTGGTCGGACCGAGCCGCGCACTGGAAATCCTCCTCGAGGACCCCAACATGAAGGCCGAGGAGGCGCTCGCCGAGAGGATCGTCGCGGAGGTGGTGCCGCCGGAGGAGCTGATGGCGCGGGCGCTAGCAAAGGCGGAGAAGCTGGCCGCCAGGGCCCCCCACTACGTGCGCATGGCCAAGTCGCTGGCCAACACCAGCATCGAGCACACGCTGACCGAGCACCTGCAGCTGGAGCGCCACGGAATCGCCGACAGCATGGCGACCGAGGACCTGCGTGAAGGGGTCAAGGCCTTCTTCGACGGCGGCACCCCCGAGTTCCACGGCCGCTGAACCGCCTGCGGCGATCGCCCGTATGCAGCTACAGTCTCCCTGAGCAGTCGTTCCCGCCAGCCCGGAAAGGACCATCGCCGTGAAGAAGCTCGTCGCTCTCCTAGTCCTCGTCGTAGCCGCGCTCGCCCTCGTCGCCTGCGGCAGCAGCAGCGGAGGCTCCAACACGGCCGAAACGAGTCAAGAAGGTGCGGCAAAGGGTGGCGGCGCGTCCGAAGCCTCGGGGGGAAGCAAAGAAGAAGGCGGCGGCGGCTCGACCGTGAAGTTCGAAGCCGACCCAAGCGGCAACCTCGCCTACACGACGACGGAAGCCACCGCCAAGGCGGGCAAGGTGACGATCGACTTCAACAATCCCCAGGGCCTCGACCACGACGTCGCGATCGAAAACTCGAAGGGCGAAGAAGTGGGCGCCACCGAAATCGTCGCCGAAGGCGAAGCCTCGACCTCGGTCAACCTGGAACCCGGCACCTACCACTACTTCTGCACGATCCCCGGTCACCGCGAAGCCGGCATGGAAGGCACGCTGGTCGTCGAATAGCTGCCGCCCCGCCTTGCTGAAGGATTGCCGAGGTCCCGATGGCAATCCTTCAGCAAGGCGGGGCGGCTAGTGGAGGATGATGCAGCGCTTGAAGACGCTCCCCTCGAGGAACGTGCCATCTTCGAAGGTGAGTTCGATCTTCCCCTGCAAGCGCCCGTCGGCACAGCGGGCGTTGGCGACGCTGAGGTGCATGCCCTTGTAGATCCATTTCTTGTCGAACTCGAGCCGCCCGGAGATTGGCGAGCCATAGCCACCGGCGATTTTGGGGAGATCGACTTCCACCCGGTAGCCGTAGCGGCCGTGATGCACAGTTTCCAGCTCGGCCTCGACCAAATACGTGGTCGGCACGGGATAGTTCAGGTGAGCGTGACCGATCCCAGTGGGGTTTCCGTCCTTCTCCGGGGCGTTGAAGATGGTCAGCGCGGATGAGGCTTTGATCGGCCGCTGTTCGGGGAGCTCGATCAGCGCCGTGCCGTATCCAGTGCCGACAATCGCCCCCGGACACGCCCTGCGCGCCTGCTTGGTGGTCGTCGCGACCAGCTTTTGCATCGGGCACTTTTCCAATCCCCTGGTCTCTGCGTGGCCGTGCTTGTCCAGTTCGACCACGGCGTGGCGCACCGGCGATGGCCGCGTGCCGTCGAGGGTGTAGAGCCGACCGTGCCCGAAGAGCTTGATCGGCGCGTCATGAGTCTTCGGCAGCGCCTTCGGGGCAAAGCCACCATCGCCTTCGGCGACAAGATTGCCGGCCCGGATCGTGATTCCGTAGGCGCTTGCAACCACGAGGAGAGCAAATACTGCCGCCGCCGCCAAGCCCTTCGACCCTCGACTCCGCCCCATCCCCCGCCATCCTGACGTTTCGATTTGCAGCATGTGAACCAGATGGTTCGAACCGAACTATGCGGAGGATAGGGGGCGCCTCCGCTGCTGTCAACCGCCCGGGTCTCGCTCGGCGCCGTCGGCGGCGACGCGCGACCAAAAGCGAATCAATGCTCGCTCCTGATTTATCCCGAGCTCCGTTGTCAGGCGAATGCCCTCCGGCAAAGCTGGATACGCGACGTTCGCCTCCAATTCGCGCAGGCGCTGCTTGCGCACCGGCAGTTGCGCCTCCGCTAGAGCAACCGGGTCGGTGCCTAGGAAGAGCTTGAGGGCAGCCAAGTAGCGCCCCTCGTGGGAGCGGTCGGTGACCTCGTCTCGCCAGTCCTTCAATGCACGGCGGCCGGCTGCCGTCAGCTTGTAGAAGCGCCGGCGGCGTCCGCCCTCCTCGCGACTTTCGCCAAGGAGCCCCGCCTCGGCGAGTCTCTCGCACTCGCTGTAGATCTGCGTGTGCGGAAGCGGCCAGACGTGGAAGACGCTGGCCTTGGCGAACTGTTTGAGCTCGTACGGCGTAGCTGGCTCGTTGAGGTCGAGCAAGCCGAGCACGATGTATGAAGCCTCGGTCAGGCGCGGTTTCGCCATCTTACGAAGACTATTGTCACCGCCAGTTGACGCGGTTTGGACATAAGGGCCTGCGACGAAGCCGGCGAGCGAGCTGCTCAGGCCGTCGGCGCCATCACGCGCGTCACCGAGTCGCCGACGAAGCAGGGCTTCTCGTTGCCGTCGACCTCGAGGGTGAAGCGGGTGACGACCTGGTACCAGCCGCCGCCCTTCTCCTCGACCGAGACGACCTCGGCGCGGGCACGAACCCGCGCGTCGACGGGGACCGGGGCGGGAAAGCGGATCTTGTCCCAGCCGTAGTTGACGCCGAGAGCGAAGCCGGTCGAGGAGATTAGCTCCTTGCGGAAGCCGTCGACGAGGGAGAGCGTCAGGTTGCCGTGGGCGATCGTCGCGCCGAAGGGACTCTCCGCCTTGGCGCGCTCGACGTCGACGTGAATCCACTGGTCATCGCCAGAGAGCTCGGCAAAGGTATCGATGTCGCCCTGAGTGACAGTGCGCCACTCGCTCGGGCCAATCTCCCGCCCGAGCAGGGCCTTCATGCCCTCAACGCCGTTGACCTCAACGGTGGCCATCGCGGCGCAGTCTAGCCGCGCAGGGGGTTGGCACGACGCCCCGGCGCAGGTAAAAGCGACGATAGCGGCGCCCGTAGAGGATCTGCATCCACGTGTACCAACGGCGACCCTGGCAGACCTCGGCGCGGTTCAGGACGAGCTTCGCGGTCGATGAGAAGTGGCTCCCGCGAGCGCGGACCAAGAGCCTGCCGAAGCCGACCGCGCTGCCGGGGCGCCAGCGCTGCCAGCGCAGGTCCCTGACGACGCTGTGACCGCGGAGTCGTAGCCGGTGGGGGCGGACGGCGCAACGCGTCGTTCCCGACGTGGGCGGAGCAAGCGTGATACCGAAACAGCTGGCGCCGGTCGGGCGTCGGGGGTGTACGGTCTTGGGTTTCTGATTCGGTACAAGCGGCGGGGTGGGGGGTGGCTGGGGTGGGACTTCGAGCTCGGTTTGCACCCGGAAGTCGTTCTTGGCGCTTTCCTGGACGTGCTCGCAATCCGGCGCCGCGACGTCGCCGAATTCGGCGTAGTCGATCAGCGCGACATCGTCGCCTTCGCCGCACTCGATCAGCGGGTCGTGATCGCCCGAGTTGGCGAGGATGCGGTCGTCGCCGCCACCGGCCGAGTATTCGTCTTCCCCCGCCCAGCCGAGCAGCTGGTTTTCGCCCCCGTCGCCGTAGAAGACGTCGCCGAAGGGCGTGCCCTCGAGATCCTCGACCGCCTGCAGCGAATCGAGCTCTCCTGCGGCGCATTCGGGCGAGCCGCCAGCGCCCGGTTCGCCCGCGACGCCTGCGTCGAGGCGCGCCTCGACGGGTGCGTCGAACTTGCTCCAGGACGCGTTGTCTCGCTGCGGGCCGCCGTCGATCAAGTCGCCGTCGCAGAGCGAGGTCGAGAGGAAGAGGTCGTTCCCAGCGCCGCCGTGCAGCGCATCGGCACCGCCGTTGTTGGTGAGGGCGTCATCGCCGCCGAGAGCTTCCAGCACGTCATCGCCCGGCCCTTCTTCGTCGCTGCCGTCCACGAGCACGTCCTCGCCTTCGCCCCCGGTAACGGCGTCGGAGCCCTCTCCACCGCTGATCACAACCGAGACGGCGTCCGGGAAGCGGTCCGCGCGCAGGGTGTCGTCGCCGCCGAGGCCGGCGATCACGACGGAATCGAGCGGCGTGCCCAGAGGACAGGCGACAGCGTCGGCGCCTTTCGCTTCGCAGCCTGAGCCAGGCAGCGCCGCCGCATCGAAGGGCGCCGCCGAGCTCGGGCCCAGCTCGAAGCCGACCTGAGCGGGTGGGCCCGCTTCATATGTCGCGGTGACGGCGTCCCTTTCATCGCTGCCGATCAGGTAGAGCTGGGCGCGTCCTTCCCCGGTGACCATCAGTCCGGCTTCGACCTCGCTGGGGTCGCGTGCGATCGCGCTGCCCTGATCGACGGCGTCTTCACCGGGACCGCCGTCGAGGTGATCGCTGCCCGCGCCTCCGTGGAGAGAGTCGTTGCCCCCCTCACCGAGGATCACGTCGTTGCCTCCCCCGCCGTAGATCGTCTCCCCCTTTTCGCCGCCGACGATGTAGTCGGCGAAGGGAGTGCCGACAATCGTCTCGAAGTCGCTGCCCTCGACCTTGTCGACCCCGCCGCCGAACGAGGCGACGCCATCGTCACCGTTTTCGGTTTCCGGATCAGCGGATAGATCGAGGAAGACGCCGCGTTCTGCCCTGCCGGCGGGCAGCTCGCCTTCGAATTCGAGGCCATGCTCGAAGAACCCCGGCACGATCCCGGTCGAGTAGCTGAGCGTGTCGATGCCGCCACCGCGATCGACGATCTCGTCCTGCGTCGCGTCGCCGCGAACGTAGTCGTTTCCTTCTTCGCCGTCGATCGAGTCCGCGCCGAAGCCGCCGGAGAGCAGGTCGTCTCCGGGACCCCCGCGCAGCAGGTCGTCGCCGATGCCGCCATAGAGCTGATCGTCTCCCGCGCCGCCGTAGAGCCGGTCGTTGCCGCGCTCGCCGTAGACGATGTCGTTGCCGGGCCCGCCTTCGAAGGTCTGACTGCCGATGTCGAGGTGGCAGCCCGCCGAGCAGTCGACAGCGCCGGCGAGCGGCGCGGCCACGATCGTGTCATCCCCGCCGCCGCCGTCGACCCTGGCTACCCCCGGCGGCGCGACGATCCGATCGTCGCAGGGCGTGCCGAGGATCGTGCCTCCTTCGCGAACGGGTCCCTCGGCGCAGGAGGGCGCCGCCCCCGCTGGAGCCGCGGACGCCGTCGGTGTGAGCCAACCCAGAGCGAGAAGCACCAGGCACGCACATGCACTTGAACCACTGCGGAGCATCTCTCCTGAATACCCCCTGACGATCTCGAGATGCGGTTCCGGCGGCCCCGGCATTCCCTAGGCGATCGCCAGTCGCAGCGGGGCATGGCGCGCAATGACGGCGAAATCGGCGTCTTCGCAGAGCAGCTCGGCGTCGTGGCGAATGGCGACGACGGCGATCAGGCAATCGCTGAGCTTGCGTGGCGTCTCGCCTGCCTTGCGGCAGAGCCGATGGAGATCGGCGGCGCCTTCGTAGTCCGCGGGACCCTCGACGGCGAGGAAGCTCTGACCGTAGAGAAGGCGTCGCAGCCGCGCGCGGTCGGCGTCGTCTCGGGCGCCGGCGAGAATCTCCATGACGACCACGTCGGTGCTCGCCAGCTCGGTCTCGCCTCGCAGGGCGGAGCGCAGGCGAAGGTGGGCGGGGCTGCCGGTGGCCCGCAGGAACTCGATCCAGGCTGAGCTGTCGACGAGGATCACAGCGAACGGATCTCGTCACGCGAACGGATCTCGCCGAGATCGCCGGACCAGCCGCTGCCCTCCTCGGCCAGTACCTTCTCCCGACTCATCGGCTCACCGACGAGCTTGCGCAGGGCGAGGTCCACCGCCTCGCGCTTGCTGCGCAGGCGGTAGAGGCGCATTGCGCAGGCGATGAGCTCGTCGTCGATGTCGATGTTGGTGCGCGTCACTCCACCGTTATACACCTTCAGGTGTACGGAACTTGGAAGACGGCTGGAATTGGCTCCAGAGCAGGGTTTGCGACAGTAGATGCGGTCATGCGATCAGCCTCACTTCAAGGGTTGGGGCGGCCAGGGCACCTGCGCTTCCCAGCAGGGCGAGGATGCGGGTGACGTAGGCCTGGGTCTCGGGATAGGGGGGAATGCAATGGCAGGCTTCAACTGGAGCGGGACCCGCGTTGTAAGCGGCGAGGGCCAACTCCGGGGAGCCGAACCGGCGGATCAGGTCCGACATGAGATGGGCCTCGGCGTCGATCGCCTCCTCGGGGTCGAAGGGATCGCGCAGGCCGTAGGCCGCGGCGGTGGATGGGACGAACTGGGCGATGCCCTGTGCCCCCGCCGGGGAGCCGGCGTAGGGATCGAAGTTGGACTCGGCCATCAGCTGCCCCGCCAGCAGAGCGGCGGAGACGTTCCAGCGGCTGGCGGCGCGCAGGATCGTCGTTCGGAAGCGAGCCGGGACGAACGAGGGCAGCGAGGTAGCGGCAAGGGCGCCGTCTCCCCCACCCGCGGACGCGGCGATCGAGTTGCCGGCAGCCGAGCAGGGAGGTGGTCCCAGCGTAAAGCCGTAGTGCCACGGCTCCCAGCTGTAGCGCTGAACGAAGCCGAAGCGGCCGGCGTTCGCCGCCAGCCAGCCATAGGCGCCTTCCGGACCGAGGTCCAGCTCGGTGGCGCAGCGGTGCAGCGAGTGCCCGGGCGGCGCGACCCAGGTGGGGTCGGGATGGGCGGCGAAGAGCGCCGCCTGTTCGGCGTCGGAGCGGAAGGCGGAGTCGACGATCAGCGGTAGGCCCGCTCGCGTGGCGGCGGCGGCCATGCGGTCGAAGGCAGCCGCGACGTCGGGTCTCATT
This sequence comes from uncultured Conexibacteraceae bacterium, assembly GCA_964591825.1. Taxonomy (GTDB): domain Bacteria; phylum Actinomycetota; class Thermoleophilia; order Solirubrobacterales; family 70-9; genus VRUE01. The sequence goes on along the minus strand of CAZQET010000220.1, from coordinate 3,103 downwards.
CCATGGCCCTGACGCATCGCAAGGGGGCCGCTGTAGCCGCCGCCGCCCGCCATCGTCACCTGGCCTCCGGCAGCGGGCTGGGAGGGCGCGCCGGCTTCGGCCACGGCCGAGGCCTCTGTGCGCGAGGGTCGCCTGCCGAGCTCCAACTCGGCCAGGACGACGGTCTTCACCCGCACGGGAGCAAACGACCGCCGGTCGGGAAATGAGACCCGTATGTTCGTTGGCGCGACACCGTTGGCATGCGCCGCTTGGATCGCGGCAAGCCGCGCCCGATCCAGGTATTCCGCCTTCTCGAGATGCTCCGGGTTGGGCGTGCCGTCGGACAGCCGCGGGGGCGAGAGCAGCCGTCCGAGGTCGTCGCGCATCGAGCGGGCCGCCGAGATCGCCGTCAGGTCGGCCGCCCGCTGCGCCCGCCCCTTGCCCACCACCGCACCGGCGATCGCCACCAGCGCCACGGCCGCCGCGGCCAACGCAAAGCAGCCGCCGATCGTCAGCGGCAGCACCTGGCCCTCCTCTCGCTTGGCAAGCATGGGGCAACCCTGACCGACCTCGGCGCACGCGTGGCGCGCTCAAATTCACGCCTCTGGAGCAATTTCGCGGCAGAAGTGTCGCGACCCGGGGTTTGGCCGGCTCAGAATGGCTCTTGTCCCATGGCCGCAACAATGGCCACCGGCCCCGGTTGCTAGATAGACGCACCTCGAGCCAGTCCGCAAGCCGCGAAACGAGGGGAAGACATGCGATCGAAAGCCGTGCTCGCCGTTGTCGTTGCGCTCGCCGTCCTATTGCCGCCGGGAACCGCCGGCGCAGCGGACAGCGCCTACTGGACGAACGGGCTCAGCGGGAAGATCTCCCACGCGAACCTCGACGGCAGCGGCGGGGGCAAGGATTTGGGGACGCCAGAGGTGACCCCGGAAATCCCAACCGGGGTCGCCATCGACGCGACCAGGGGGCGTATCTACTGGGCCGATCGAGGCAGCGAGGCGATCTACTACGCCAGCCTCGACGGCGGTGGAGCGGGCAAGCTGTTGATCGGCAGCGCGACGGTGGACCAGCCGTTCGGGGTGGCGATCGACCCCGCCACGAGCAGGCTCTACTGGGCCAACTCCGGCGCCAACACGATCTCCTACGCCAACCTCGACGGCAGTGGTGGTGGCGATCTCTACACCACGGGCCTGAGTGGAGCAACGCTCGAAGAACCACGCGGACTGGCGATCGACCCCGCCACGAACCGCGTCTACTGGGCAAACTACGGAGGCGCCACGATCTCCTCCGCCAATCTGGACGGTACGGGGAAAGCCACCGACCTCGACACCAGCGGCGCAACCGTCGAACGCCCGACGGGCCTTGCGATCGCCGGCGGCCGCATCTACTGGACCAACGCCGAAACGCCGAAGGGCATCTTCTACGCCAACCTCTCTGGCGGCAACGGTGGCGAGCTGGACAGCGGCGATGCCGAAGCCAGCGGTGCGATGGGCATCGCGATCGACTCCAATCCGGGAAAGGTCTTCTGGGCCGAGGACGGGCCTCCTGACGCGATCTCCTACGCCAGCCTCGACGGCAGCCCCGGCGGCGCGCTCGACACCGCGGGCGCAACCCTGGAAGGGCCGAGCTACGTCGCCCTGCTCCGCGCCCCGCAGGCCGCCCCCACCCTCCGCGTTCCCGAAATCTCCGGCCAGCACCTGATCGACCGCCCGCTCTACTGCAGTCAGGGCGCCTGGATGGCGGACCTGCCGGGCTCCTTCCTCTACCGCGCCCCCCAGGCCTTCTCCTACGGCTGGCTGCGCAACGGTGAAGCGATCCAGGGCGCCAACGAAGCCAGGTACCTGCCGACCAAGCCGGGCGCCTACGACTGCCGCGTGACCGCTACGAACGCGGCGGGCTCGACCGCGCAGACGAGCGCCGACCTGGCGCTCGAACGCGGTTACGCCTACGCCACGGGCTTCGCCCCGGTGCACGGCCGGCGGGCGCTGCTGACCCTGACCTGCACCGGCGACGGCCGCTGCAAGGGCCTGGTCAAGCTGATCGCCCACGTTGGCTACCACCGGGTGGTGCACCGGGACGGGCGCCGCGTCGTGATCAGGCGACGGGCGCTCTTCCCGGTCGGCAAGGCCAGCTTCTCGATCTTCCCCGGCAGGACGAAGGTGGTGCAGGTGAAGCTGAAGCGAAAAGGAAAGCGCCTGCTGCTCCGGAGGACGGGCCGTCGCATGCGGGTGCGGTTGCTGGGCCGTGACATCCAGCACCGCGGCCTGCTGCTCAAGGCGGGCGGTCGGAGCACCGCCCTGGCCCGGCGCCAGCACGGCGATCGGCGCGCCCGGTAGCGGTCGGCTTCAGCGGGCGCGCACCGCGGCGACGGTTTCCGCGAGCGTCTCGCGGGCGTCGTGGTGGGGCATCCAGTGCAGCTTGCGGCGGGCGCGCGTGGTGTCCATCAGGACAGGCCGGCGAACCGCCTCGATCCAGGCCGCCTCGTCGGGCAGGAAGGGCATCAGCGAGACCGCCTCGGCGGCGACGCCGACCGCCAGGTGGGGTGCCGGCACCGCATGCCAACCGAGGGCGTGGGCGAGGTCGGTGATCGTCAGCTCGCCGGGGCCCGCCAGGTTGTAGATACCGGGCTCGCCATGCCCGAGAACGGCGGCCGCGAGCGCCGCCGCGACGTCGTCGTGGTGGACGAGCTGAAAGGGCACGCCGGGATCAGGCAGCACGGGTCGCAACTCCGGCACCTTGCCCAGCGCCCAGCGCAGCGGTCCGGGGATGCGCTGGCCCATCGCCAGCAGCGGGATCAGGTCGAGCAGCAGAGTCGCATGCGGCCCGGCGACGATGCAGGGACGGAACACGTAGGCCTCGGTATCGGAGTCCGCGAGCGCCTCCTCCAGCTCCGCCTCGACGGCCGCCTTGTGCGCCGAGTAGGGATGGCGCGACGTCCCGCGCACCGGCTCCTCCTCGTCGAGCAGCGAGGGCAGGCCGCGATGGAAGCCGTAGGCGGCCACCGAGGAGGTGTAGACCAGCCGCTTGGCGCCGGCCGCGGCGGCTGCCTCGAAGACGTTGCGCGAGCCGCTCAGATTGACCTCGCGGCTGTCGCCACCCCCCGCGACGATGAGCGGGGGCG
>CAZQET010000219.1:0-1916 GCA_964591825.1 uncultured Conexibacteraceae bacterium | reverse complement strand
CGCCACAGCCTCGACTTCACGGTCTGCGGCGAGCACCACCTCCGCCTCGTCCTGCGCTCGACCCGCCCCCACGGCGCCCCCTTCCGGCTCCAAATCGAGCGACCCTGAGATAATGCCCCCGGGCGCCCCAGCGCCCATCCCTCGGGGGCGTAGCTCAGCTGGTTAGAGCGCCGGCCTGTCACGCCGGAGGTCGCGGGTTCGAGTCCCGTCGCTCCCGTTTTCACGCGAACGCCGGTGCGCCCCTTCCGCGATGTCCGGGAGGCACCGGGCCTAGCCAATTGGCTTGATTTCGTCGCCTTGCTTCGGATTGATCGCGCGAGGGGCGGGTATCTATGGCCCGATGAACACTCTAGTTTGCCGACTGAAGAAGTGCTGCCCGCTTGCCCCGGGGCATTTGTGGAGGTTCTGTACTGAGGCTGACATCAACCCAGGCTTCGCCCTAAGCTGAAGCCCGATGGCAGGGGACGTCCCTCAGCGCAATGCCACGGACGACGGCCGTGCGGCGGGCCTGCACGAGGAGCGCGAGTTGCTGATCGACGCCTTCACCCGGACGGCCGCCGAGCGTGGTTACGCGCAGACCACGGTGGAAGAGGTGACGAGGCGCGCAGGTCTCCCACGCAGCGCTTTCGACGCCTACTTCCCCGACAAGCGGTGCTGCATGATTGCCGCCTACGACGCCTTCGTTGCCCGTCTTGCCGCGCAGGTGCGAGGCGCCGTCGACGGCGACGCGGATTGGCCCGAGCAGGTGCGGGCCGCGGTCGCAGCCGCGCTCGAGTTCCTCGTTGAAACGGCGAGCCGCGCTCGGGTGCTGATGATCGAGGCGGCAATGACCGGCCCGCTTTTCCTCGAGCGCTACGTCGCCTCGGTGGAGCGAGCTGCGGAGCACTTACGACGGGCTCGTGAGCAATACCCTCGTGCTGCCCGCATGCCTCCGAGCGCGGAGTCGGTCCTCCTCGGCGGCGTCGCCTTCCGGATCAGAGCCCATCTGCTCGCCGAGGAGCACCAGCGGCTGGCAGAGCTCGAGTCGGAGTTCGTCGAGCTGCTGCTGCGGCCCTATCTGGGGGAGCAAGAGGCAAAGCAGGTGGCGCCCATGACCTGAAGCGGTGGGGGAGATCGCTTTTCAAGCCAGCTCAAGCGGCGAGAGCACGAAGTCGAGCAGCGCCGGCGCCAGGCGCGGTAGCTCCATCGTGCGTCCGTGGATGATCTCGTGCTGGACGATCGTCCAGGCGCCGCCTCCAATCGCTTCGACGACTACCTCCGGGAGCGCCTTCACCCCCGCGGGAAGGGCGTCGGCGCCCAGGAACCCCATTGTTCGCTGCATGGCGAGCTCGGAGGCATCACGCCCAGCCGGTCCCGCTGCCGCGAGCTCGAAGAAGGCGAACCGGGCCAGCACAGGATTGGCGTCGATGAGCGACAACACGGTGCGCAGGCCGGCATCGACTCGCTCTATCCAGCCCCCATGCTGGACAGTGGCCCGGGTCAGTTTCAAGCTGATCGCCGCCAGCGCCTTGAAGGCAGCCAGGAACGCCTCCTGCTTGCTGGCGAACTCCTGGTAAAAGGTCTGGTTGGAGACACCCGCCGCACCCGAGATCGCCGGCACGCTGAGGCCCGCGTAACCCCGTTCGCCGGCCAGCTGCGCCACCGCCCGCATGATCCGCTCGCGCTGGCTGAGCCCCGCGCGGCTGCGCGGGCTGGCGGGTGGCTCGTCCCATCCAGGTGGCGACTCAGCGCCTCCCTTTGGCGCCTTGGCTGGCAGCACCTTGCCGGCGGCCGGTTTCTCGACGGCGATCCGACGGCGGTCGCCCTTGCGGTAAGCGAGCGCCCACTCGAGCAGCTCCTCCGCGTACTCGACGAAGCGCTCGGGGTGCCCTTCCCGCAGTCGGCGATAGATGACCCGCCTCGCCCCGCCGAGGGTG
>CAZQET010000218.1:0-6337 GCA_964591825.1 uncultured Conexibacteraceae bacterium | reverse complement strand
GAGGAGCCGTCGAAGCCCATACCCCCCTCGAAGGCATCCTCCAGCTCCGAGGCGTTGATCGAGAAGCTCTTCAGCTGACCGAGCACGTCGGTGAACCAGAGGCGGACGAAGCGGACGCCCGCGTCCTCGACCAGCTGGGCGACGTCAGCGGCGGTCTTCGGTTGATCTGCCATGTTCGGGGCCTCCTGGTCGTGCGCTTGTCCGCTTCGAGCGCGCAACGATAGGCCAAACACCCCAGCGCGGTCGCGGCTCCCCTGCCCGGTGAACCGGCGGCGTATTTCCAGCCGTATACGGGTAAGAAGGCTTGGGGTGCGGGAGGCGGCTTGCAGGGCTCTCCGAAACGAGGTATAACTTACGAGACGTAAGTAAGCGGCTAAAAGTAAAGTAAAGGCCAAGTAAAGGCTCTGTGAAGCGGGTTCCGCGGCTCAGAGCCGGAGGCGGATGCCAGTGACAGTCAAAACTGATGTGAGCAGGTTCCAGATCCACGACGAGCTGACGGCACCTGAAGAGAGCGCTCCCCTGATCAAAACGATCCAGGCGACGGGCGGTGCGGTGACCAAGTTCGTCGGCGTGCTGGCGGGGGCGCCAGCAGTTCTGCGTGCCTACACGCGGATGCGCTCCGAGCTCCGCAGCGGGGTCCTCCCCCGCGCGACGCGCGAGCGGATCGCCCTCGCGGTCGCCGAGTACCGCGACGACAGCTACAGCATCGCGCAGCACGCGAAGTCGGCGCGCAACGCCGGACTCGGCCTTGACGAGGTCTCGCGGGCACGCAGCTTCACCTCGGGCGACCCCAAGGAGGCGGCGCTGCTCGAGTACCTCCACAGCGCCCTGGAGCAGAACGGCCACCCCCCGCTCCACCTGCACGAGGAGGCGCGGGAGATCGGCTGGACCGACGAGGAGCTGCTGGAGGCGGTCGCCTACCTGGCGCTCAACGAGTTCCAAAGCCTGATCGCGGGGGCGGCGGAGCTGCCCAAAGACCAGAGCGGGCCGCGGGTCTTGCCGTCTGTGGCGTAGGTGGCCGGAGGGCCGGGGTGGGGGTCCTCAAAACGCTCGGCAGGAGCCTCGCTTGAGCGTTTTGAGGACCCCCACCCCGGCCCTCTTTCCAGCTCCGTAGGCACGGACGACAAACCCCGCGCCGAGCTGGAGCTGCGGGCCGTCGCTGCCCCGCGCCCGCGAGATGAGCTTGAGCTGACGCTCGTCGCGGGCGGGTGGCGCGGTAGGGGCGGACCGCCCCCGAGGACGCTTTAGCGACCGCAGGGGGTGGTGGGTCCCCTGCCGCGACAGGACCCGCCCGCGCCCGGGCGCCTCGCTCAGTCCTCGACCACAGTGACCGTGTAGAGCAGGCGGGCGGTGGTGTAGCGGCAGCCGTATTCGGCGCGGGTGCCGACCTTGTCCTGGGGTTCGCCCTGGCGGACGTCGTTGGAGTCGACGCATTTGCCGGCGGCGCGACTGGCGCGCCAGGCGTTGTTCGCCGGGAGGCCCTGGGCAAAGGCGGGCGCCCAGGTTGGAACCGTGAGACCGACGATGTCGCCCGCTTTCACGGGCAGTGAGGCGCCGAATTTGACCGTCTGGCCGAGGTAGGGGCTGAGCACGTGGATCGAGCCCTGGGCGCGCAGCGAGTAGCGAGGCGGATTGGTGCCGGCGATGCGGCGCAGGATCGCCAGGCGCGCCTCGGGCGGGGTACCGAAGAAGCCATTGAAAAAGGAGCGCTGGCTGGGGGTCGGCTCGGAAAGGGTCAACGTCCAGGACTTGATCTTTCCGTCGCGGCGGACGCGGAAGGGCAGCGAGCCCTGGCTGGTGTTGACCTGAAAGCCGGTGACGCTGCCAATCGCCTGGCAGGGCGACTCTGGGCAGGACGGGTCGGGCATCGTCGCCGTGTTGCCAAGCACGACGGTCGTGTGCTGGGCCGCGCTGGTCACCGCTCCCGCATTGGCGCTGAAGGCGACGAGAAGGCCGAGCAGGCCGGTCAGCGAGATCGCAAGCGCCACCCGGCCTCGCCCTCCGGCAGACCCAGCGTCGACAGCTGCTCGCAAAGACCTTGACATTCCCTCTCCTCTCCTTGGAAACCTGCCCATATCGGAGCCAGGTTTGCCAACAAACCGCGAAATCCTGCTTTGTCTCGCTCAGCGGCCGGGACCAACGGCGACGGCGTAGTGCACCGTGCCGACGCCTTCGAAGCCAAGCTCGAGGCGGGCGCCGTTGGTGAGGTCGAAGTCGTTGCCCTTCGTGTAGGGCCCGCGGTCGATCACCTTGGTCACCAGAGTGTGCCCGTGGTACGAAAGCTTGACCGTGGTGCCGCAGGGAAGAGTGCGATGGGCAACGCCGATCGTGTGCGGCCGCAGGGTCTCACCGCAGGCGGTGCCGTTGCCGTAGAGCCCGGGGCCGTACCAGGTAGCACCAGCCGAGCGCATCGGGCTGCTGAAGACGAGCCCGGGGTCCGGGGCGCTTTCTGCAGCAGGGGAGGCGACGCCGCCAGTCTGCGCCTTTGCTGCCAAGGGCGCCAGAGCCAGGGAGAGGATCGCCGCCGCCAGGGAGATTCTGCGCAGCCAGCGGCCAACCGGGGCGCCGCTCGCGTGCCCGTGCTCGAGTCGTTCTTTCCGCCAGTGGCGGTTGCCTGCCTTCATAGCTCTTTCCGACGCTTACGGGGTTAGCTGACGGGCTCGCGCTGAAAGAGCTGCGCTACGCGGCGGATGCCTGCGATTCGCCCCAACATTTGGGTCCCCCGCTCTTCGCGATATGTGGGCGAAGATTCAGCGGAAGTTGGCAGCAGGTTAGCAAATGCTAAGACAGAAAAGCGAGTGCTCACAAAATGAGAGGGGCTTCCTTGCGGAAGCCCCTCCTGTAGCGGGCCTGTAAGCCGGATCCTGTCGTGAGCGGCCATCTGTCTCACCGGGACGAACCCGATGGGCCGCCGAAGCGGCCTGCGGCCTACCTGGACCTCGCCGGGCGGGGTCGACGGTCCTGCTTGGCCTTGCACCTGGCGGGGTTTGCCTGGCCGTCGCGTCGCCGCGACGCCGGTGCGCTCTTACCGCACCATTTCACCCTTTGCCTGTACGCGGCTCACGTGTGGCCGCGCCATCGGCCGTGTATTTCTGTGGCACTTTCCCGCGGGTTTCCCCGGGTGGGCGTTACCCACCGCCATGCCCTTTGGTGTCCGGACTTTCCTCGAGGGGGTTTTCTCTCCCACCCCGCGGTCGCTCAGCCCGCAGGTAGATGGTAGTCCTTGTGCGGCCCGCTGCAAAACCCGGCGCAGCTTGGTTTCGCGGGCAGATATAGCCTGAATCTATGGGAATAGCCGTAGTGACGGGGGCGGGTGGCGGTCTCGGGCGGGCAATCGCGATGGAGCTCGCCGGTCGCGGATATCTCGTTCATGCGACCGACATAGATTCAGATGCCGCTGCCCAAACGGCAGCGGAGATCGGGACCGGAGCGAGGTCTTCTGCGCTTGACGTCTGCGACGAGGCTGCGTGCCGCGCGTTGGCCGACGAGGCCGCCCGCAACGGAGGGCTCGACCTATGGGTCAACAACGCCGGCATCCTCGTCACAGGGCTGCCATGGGAGCAGGGAGCGGAGACCCACCGGCGGATGCTCGAGATCAATGCCGTGGGCACGATAAACGGGACGGTTGCTGCCCTGGAGCCGATGATCGCCGCCGGCCGGGGACACGTGATCAACGTGATCTCGCTGGCCGGGATCGTCGCAGCGCCGGGCGAGGTCTCTTACTCGGCCAGCAAGCATGCAGCCATGGCCTTCACCCTGGGGACGCTCTTCGACCTGCGCCGCGCCGGCATCGGCGGGATTGCGATCTCGGCGGTCTGCCCCGACGGCATCTGGACGCCAATGCTCGAGGACAAGCTCGACGACCCCGATGCGGCCGGCTCGTTCTCCGGCCATCTGCTCACGCCTGAACACGTCGCGCGCGAGGTGGGAAAGCTGACTGAGCGTCCCCGGCCGATCCTGATTCTGCCCCGCTGGCGAGGCCTGCAGCTGCGCCTTCTCGACCTCTTCCCCAGCCTCACGGTGCGTCTGCTGCCGCTGGCGATGCGCGACGCGAGGCGCAAACAGCGCCGCTACAAGAAGCTGATCCAGGCCGGCAAGTGGCCCTGAGGATCAGATCTTTCGGAACACCCCGACGACCTTGCCGAGCACAGTTGCCTCGGTGGTGCGGATCGGCTCCATCGTCTTGTTCTCGGGCTGCAGGCGGATGTGGTCGTCCTCGTGGAAGAAGCGCTTGACGGTCGCCTCGTCGCCGATCAGGGCGACGACGATCTCGCCGTTGGCCGCGTCGTCGGCGGGGCGCACGACCACGTAGTCACCCTCAAAGATCCCGGCTTCGAGCATTGATTCGCCGCGCACCCTGAGGATGTAGTCGCCGTCCTCACCGCCGATCACGTCAGGAACTTCGATGTATTCCTCAACGTTCTCTTCGGCGACGATCGGCTCGCCGGCGGCGACGTGGCCAACCAGCGGCAGCCCCGCCCCGGGCATGATTGTCCTCTTCGCCTTGTCGAAAAGCAGCTCGATCGCCCGTGGCTTGGAGGGATCGCGTCTGAGCAAGCCGATCTTCTCCAGATTCGCAAGATGCGCGTGCACGGTCGAGGAGGAGTGCAGGCCGACCGCTTTGCCGATCTCCCGCACCGTCGGCGGATAGCCGGTCTTCGCCGCATAGCGGCGAATGAAATCGAAGATCTCCTTCTGCCGTTTGGTCAGGTCCAGCTCCACGCCCCACTCCCCTCCGTGACTCGCCGGGTCTCGATCGATTCGAACATCTGTTCGCAAAGCCTACCGCCCCACTCGGATGCCCGCAACCAAAAGCCCCGGAATCCCCGACCATCTAGAATCCGCGCCCCACAGGCGGCTGTGGCGGAACTGGTAGACGCGCAAGGTTGAGGGCCTTGTGGGTGGAAACACCCGTGATGGTTCGACTCCATTCAGCCGCACTCTTGGAAACCCCGCTACGGCGGGGTTTCTGGGTTGTGGGGACGTAAGGAAACCCCGTCAGCGCCCGGCCGCCGTTGTCTCAATTTTGTCTTATCCCCTGTCCGGCTACACCGCCCCGGCCGAGAGGGAGAGAACGTGCCGGGACGGTGAGCCGGTCTAGTCGCCTCCGCCCTCCCTGGCAGCCAGTAGCCCGACCTGGCGGAGTACCCGCAGGTGGTAGACGATCTTGGCGACGGCCGGGCGGCCGGGAAGCTCGCGCCGTAGGTCTTCGGGTTCAAGCGACCTGCCCCTACGGACTGAGAGCGCGAGAATCTTTAGGCGCAGCGGGTGGCGGCGGACTCGATCTTGCGCCGCTTCAAGTAAGCCACCCTCCCGCACCGCGCTACGCCTTCCGCTTCGACGCGGGCGTACGGTCGCGGAAGTAGTAGAGCTTGCGCCACGCGCCGCGTACCCGTTCTTCGTCGTACAGGTCGAGCACCGGAAGCTCGTAAGCGAGACTCCGCAGGTGGTAGGAGAGCGAGGACGTGCCGATCTTCCCGCCCACCATCGCTTCTACATCGACGGCCGACAGCGGCTCGTCTATCCACAGCATCGCTTCAAGAATGATGAGCTTGGTCGGGTGGACGATCAGGGGAACGAGGTCCGCCCAGTCCAACGGTTCCTCGCTCCCCCTTTTGCTCATCGTCCCTCCCGGTGGTCTCGGTTCCGAGAGAAGTCTTTGGCTGTGGGGTGGTCGCGCATGATGGGTTCATTCGCGCCCCGGACGGCCGCCACACTCCTCTAGTGCGGATGGTGGCCGCCCGGGGCGTTTCCTCCGGGTCAGGATGCTGCCCCCGAACCAAGCCGATTCCGATTCCAGCGGGTCGTCTGGTCCTACATCCCTGTTTCAGCGGGAGGCTGAAACGCGGCGGCGAATGCACCTGCTCCTTTGGAGTGGTGGACGGTTCCAGACCGGCGGCCGGGCGTCAAACCGTAACCGCTGAGCGCTCAGGCTTCGCCGGTCAAGGCAGACGGCGGGACGTTCCGGCTTCGGGTAAACCCCAGCACGGAAATGATGGTGGATATGCCTTTCTCGCCTGACTTGCTCATGCGTTTGTTGGAGGCTGCCTCGATCTTTTGAAGGCGCTCGAACGATGCGCGCTGCTCGTCGGCGGCTTCCTGTCGGCCTTGGGCGTCGAAGTTCATTGATTTCCAAGAGAGCCACAGGTGGCGGTCGGCGCTCATCTTCCCCGACCGGATCGCGCTCAGCCCCTCAGCGATGAGATTGCGGAAGACGGCGGCCACGATTTTGCGGCGTGTCCTGTCCGGCAGTAGTTCCCATTCCTTATCTGAGAGTTCGGGGCGCTTAACGGCGCGGTAGAAGTGTTCGACCGCGCCGCCGCGAGGCTCTTGCCGC
>CAZQET010000217.1:0-11251 GCA_964591825.1 uncultured Conexibacteraceae bacterium | reverse complement strand
TCTTCTGCCGCGACGGCGAGGCGCGGGCGGTGGTTCGCCGCGAGACCTACGACGACCTCACCGCGCGCGACCTGGATGATTAGAGCCCATTCGAAAACCCCCCGCGCACGCCTGGCGGCGGCGAACCGGCGCCGTGCGGCGTCCTCGGGAGTCGGCAATGCCACCGGCATTGGCCGCCCCCCTGCGTCCTTGCAGAGCTTGGTCCGGCGCACGCCAGTCGCACACGCGGAGTTTCCGAATGGGCTCTGAGCCGATCCGCATCGGGCTGCTGGGACGCGGCACGGTCGGCGGTGCCTTCACCGAGCTGCTGACCGCGCGCGCCGGCGCGGTCGAAGCAGCGACGGGGCGCCGACCCGAGATCGCCGGCGTGCTCACCCGCGAGTCGGGGAGCTTCGCCGAGATCCTCGAGCGGTCGGACCTGATCGTCGAGCTGATCGGCGGCACCGATCCGGCCCGCGGTTACGTGCTCGATGCCCTGCGCGCCAAGCGGCCCGTCGTCACCGCCAACAAGCAGCTGCTCGCACAGCACGGGGACGAGCTCTTCGACGTCGCCCGCGAGGCCGGCGTGCAGCTGCGCTTCGAGGCGGCCGTGGCGGGGGTGATCCCGATCGTGCGGGTGATCCAGGAGAGCTTTGGCGTCACCGAGGTGGCCAAGGTCTTCGGCATCGTCAACGGCACCACCAACTTCATCCTCACCGAGATGGCGGCCAGCGGCGCGTCCTACGGGGAGGTGCTGGCCCGGGCGCAGGAGCTCGGCTACGCCGAGGCCGACCCCAGCGACGACGTCAGCGGCGCTGACGCCGCGGCGAAGATGGCGATCCTCGCCCGCCTCGCTTTCCATACCCCGGTGACGCTCGACGAGGTTCCCTTCGAGGGCATCGAGGGCGTCCATCCCGACGACCTCGCCTATGCCAAAGAGCTCGGCCTCTCGCTGAAGCTGCTCGGCGTCGCCGAGCGGGTCGACGGCGGCCTCAGCGTTCGCGTATTCCCCTGCTTCCTCTACGGCGGCCACCCGCTGGCGCCGGTCGAAGGGCCGTTCAACGCGGTCATGGTCGAGGCGCCGGAGATCACCGAGGTGACGATGTCGGGGCCCGGCGCCGGCGGCATCCAGACCGCCTCGGCCGTGCTTGGAGACCTCGTCTCGATCCTCAGCGGCGACGCCCCGGTGCACGAGACCCGGCAGCACCTGCCGATCCTCGCCGACGTCACCTCCTCCTTCTACCTGCACCTCGCGGTGGTCGATCGCCCCGGGGTGCTGGCGAAGATCGCCCAGGTGCTCGGCGACGAAGACGTCTCGGTGAAGAGCGTCGTGCAGCGCGGCGCCGGCGAGGAAACGCGCCTGGTGATGGTCATCCACGAGTGCCTGGAGTCACGCTTCGCCACCGCTTTGGAGGCGATCGAGCAGCTCGACGTGCTGCGCTCGCCCCCCCGCGCGATCCGGGTGATCGAAGAGGAGTTCGTTTGAGCGGCTTGATCGAGCGCTACCGCGACCGCCTCTCGCTGGAGGCCGACGACCCCGTGGTCTCCTTGAACGAGGGGGGCACCCCGTTGATGGAGGCGCCTCGGCTGAGCGAACGGCTAGGCGTGCGGGCCTATCTCAAGTTCGAGGGAGCCAATCCGACCGGCAGCTTCAAGGACCGGGGCATGACGGTGGCCGTCTCGCGGGCCAAGGGGCGGGGGGCGGAAGCGGTGATCTGCGCCTCGACCGGCAACACGGCGGCTAGCGCCGCGGCCTACGCCGCCCGGGCCGGCCTGCGCGGTGCGGTGATCGTCCCCGAGGGCAAGATCGCGATCGGCAAGCTCGCCCAGGCGCTGATGCACGGGGCTCGCGTCGTCGCCCTGCGGGGCAATTTCGACGACGCTCTGCGGATCGTCCGCGAGCTTGCCGAGAAGCACCCGATCGAGCTGGTCAACTCGGTCAACCCGCACCGGATCGAAGGCCAGAAGACGGCTGCCTTCGAGGTCGTCGAGGAGCTCGGCGAGGCCCCCGGGGCGCTGGCGATCCCGGTCGGTAACGCGGGCAACGTCACCGCCTGGTGGCGCGGCTTCCAGGAGGTCGATGCAGCGCCGGTTCTCTACGGCTTCCAGGCCGAGGGCGCGGCTCCGCTGGTGCGCGGCGAGCCGGTCGCCAATCCGGAGACCGTCGCCTCGGCGATCCGCATCGGCAACCCGGCCCGCTGGGAGGAGGCGATGGCCGCCTTCACCGCCTCGCGCGGTCGCGTCGCGGCCGTCTCGGACGAGCAGATCCTCGATGCCTACCGCTGGCTGGCGGCGGGGGAGGGCGTCTTCTGCGAGCCGGCCTCCGCCGCCTCGGTTGCGGGCCTGCTCGCCCACGGCCTACCGACCGTGGAGGGCGAGCCAGAGCCCGAGTCCGTCGTCTGCGTGCTCACCGGCCACGGCCTCAAGGACCCCGACACTGCCCTCTCCAAAGCCCCGCCCGTGATCAACTGCGAGAACGACCTGAGCTCCGTCGAGCGCGCGGTTTTCGCGTAGAGGGGAGAGGAGAAATTGATGCGTGCCGACTTCGACAGCGAAGCCAACGCCCTCGACCTGGAACTCTTTCGATTCAAGCTCTACGACCACCAGGAACAGGTGGACGATGACTTCTGCACGGTTGGATTTGCGGGAGGCCGGCTCGTGGATATCGAGTTGCTCGATCCAGCGGACCATCTTGACCTGCTCGAGGTTGTCGCTCAGCGCTACAACCTCGATGGCGCTGCGCTACTTGCCGCCGCCAGAGCCGCTCTTGCGGCCCCTGACCGCCTCGTGACCATAGACCTGTCCGAGTCCCTGGTCGCCTGATCCGCGCCACCGTGTAGAACCCTGGCGTGACCTCGCGCCGCCGGCTCGTCCGCGTTCCCGCCTCCTCGGCAAATCTCGGGCCCGGGTACGACGTGCTGGCCGCGGCCGTCTCGCTCTTCCTGGAGCTGGAGGTCGAGGAGGTGGGGGAGCTCTCCTTCGACGCGGGAGAGCTCGACGTCCCAACCGGCCGCGACAACCTGATCGTGCGGGCCTTCGAGAGCCTGCACCCGGCTGACGGGATCGCCTTTCGCCTGCGCAGCGAGATCCCGCTGGCGCGCGGACTCGGGTCCAGCGCCGCCGCGATCGTCGCCGGCCTCTACGCCGCCGATCACCTTTTCGAGCTGGGCCTGTCGAGGGAGGACTTCCTGGCGCGGGCGACGGAGATCGAGGGGCACCCGGACAACGTCGCCGCCGCGATCTACGGCGGCTTCGTGATCTGCGATGCGGGGGAGAGAGGCGCGAGCGCCGCCCGCTTCGACCCGCCCGGCGGGCTGGAGGGGATCGCGGTCGTTCCGGCCGAGGAGGTCTCTACGGAGCGCGCTCGTGAGGCGATCCCCGCCGAGATCCCTCTGGCCGACGCGGTCACCAACGTCTCCGCCGCCTCCCGCCTCGTTCTCGGCCTGCAGCGCGCCGACCTCGATCTCGTCGCCTCCGGCCTCGCCGACCGCATCCACCAAGAGCGCCGCCGTGGGCTGTACCCGCGCTCGATGGACCTGGTCGACTCCGCCCGCGAGCTCGGCGCCCTCGGCGCGACCATCTCCGGCGCCGGCCCCACGGTCCTCGTCTGGACCATCTGGCAGGACGCCGGCAAGGTCGCCGAGGCGCTCGAGTCCCGCTGCGCCGATTGGGCCGAGATCCGCCGCCTCCCCTTCAGCCCCCACGGCGCCGACGTCCCCGAGCTGTAGTCCCGCCCCACGAACTGCATCAACTTGTCCATCTAACAGATGGACAAGTTGATGCAGTTCGGCTTCTTCGAGGTATGGTCGGCGTACGACCGAAGGGAGATGACGATGGCTGGCTACACGATCAAGCACCGCGACGAGTTCGAGGCGATGGAGGGGTCGGGGGACTCGACCTGGCGGCTGGCGCGAAAGGCGCTGGGGACCTCGGCGTTCGGGTTCAACCTGGTCGAAATCGAGCCCGGTGGGCAGATTCCCGAGCACGACGAGGCCCAGAGCGGCCAGGCCGAGCTCTACGTGATCCTCGAAGGCGAGGCGGTGCTGAGGATCGAGGGTGAGGACCACCGGGCGCCGGCCGGCACCTTCGCCTCGATCGAGCCGCCGGCGAGCCGCACGATCCTCAACCGCTCCGACGCCAAGGTCACCGCGATGCTGATCGGCGTGCAGCCCGAGGGCGGCTACCAGCCGATGTCCTGGGCCTAATCCCCGAACTGCATCAAATTGTTGTTCCAGCAAGCCAATAATTTGATGCAGTTCGGGGAGAGCGCCGGGCGGGGCGGGTGGTTTTTGGCGGTATTTGCAGGGAAACGCGGATTCGGCTCGACGGGCTCGTTGGCGGCCCTATAATTCGGCGACCTGTCAACCCGTCGCGTGCCCGCTCGAAGAAGGCGCGGAACCCGGGAGGTAAGAGGTGTCCCAGAGCCAGTCCCGTGAGCTTCACGGCGAGGGTCCCGTCCGCTACTCGCCGGAGCGTGCCTACAGGCCGCTCGTCTCGCCGCCCAGCGTCGAGGACTAGGACGCTTGCGCGATCTACGCCTCGGTGCGCAAGGACGCGACCCCGAGCCACCGCCCGATCGAGCTGGCGATCCCGGCGCTGCAGAAGATGCTCCATCGCGCCGGCAACGTCGACGGTGAGGGCGACGGCTGCGGCGTTCTGCTCGACATCCCGCGCAAGATCTGGGCCGAGGAGGTCCGCAGCGGCGGCCACGACCCCTCGCTCACCCTCGGCGACGCCTTTGCCGTCGCCCACGTCTTCGTCGAGCGTTCCCAGGACCTGAGCAAGGTCCAGCACGACGCTCGCGAGCTGCTCGGCCAGGGCGGCTTCCGCATCCTTGCCGAGCGCATCGGGGTGGTCGATTCGACCGCGCTTGGCCCCACCGCGCGCGAGGAGGAGCCGCACTTCTGGCAGATCGCCGGCCTGGTCGCCGACGCCTCGCGGCGCGACCGCGTCCTCTTCGACCTGCTGATCGAGCTCGAGCGGCAGCTCGACGTCCACGTCCCGTCCTTCTCGGCCACCACCTGCGTCTACAAGGTGATGGGCGCGCCGCGGATCCTCGCCGAGTACTACCCCGATCTGCGCGACGAGCGCTTCGAGACGATCGGCTGCTTCGGTCACAACCGCTACTCGACCAACACCTGGCCCTCCTTCAAGCGGGTGCAGCCCTTCTCGGTCCTCGGCCACAACGGCGAGATCAACACGATCGCCCAGCTGCGCCAGGAGGCGAAGATGCTCGGCATCCCGATCCAGCCGGGATCCTCGGACTCGCAGGATCTCAACCGCACGATCGACACCCTGGTCAACCGCGACGGTCTCGGCCTCGCCGAGGCGATGGAGATGGTCGTGCCGCCGATCGTCGAGGAGATCCGCTCGCTGCCGCAGGAGCTCCATCCCTTCTACATGTACCTGCGCCAGGCGATGGGCCCCTTCGCCCAGGGCCCGGTGGCGCTGATCGCCCGTCATGCGGACGAATGCGTCTTCTCCTCCGACGCGCTTGGGCTGCGGCCGCTGTGGCAGGTCGAGACCGGCGAGGACTTCGTCTTCAGCTCCGAGCCGGGCGTCGTCCCGGTGAGCGCAATGACGGCCGAGCCCAAGCCGCTGGCTCCCGGCGAGAAGGCCCTGGTCCTGATTGACCGCGAGGACAGGCGCTCGTCCCTGCACCCCCACGACGAGATGCTGCGGATCGTCCGCAAGAGCTGGCTGGCGCGCAACGGTGCCGAGGAGGCAGCGCCCTACGACCGCGCCCTCGCCACCGGCGGCCCGCTGGAGGGCGAGGAGGTGCCCGGCTATTCCGACGCCGGTCCCGAGGAGCCGGTCAAGGTCGCCGACCGCGTGCTCGCCGGCTTCGGCTGGCAGCGCGACGACGTCAAACTGGTCCAGCAGATGGCCTCCAACGGCTCCGAGCCGGTCGGCTCGCTGGGCTACGACGGCCCGCTCGCCGCGCTCTCGCCGGAGCGCCAGAACCTCGCCGACTACTTCAAGGAGACGGTCGCCGTCGTCACCAACCCGGCGATCGACCGCGAACGGGAGATGGAGCATTTCTCCACCCGCACGGTCTTCGGCCGCCGGCCCTCGATCGGCGCCGCCGGCGAGGACACCAGCACCGTCGAGACCTCCTTCCCGGTGATCCTCGGCGGCCACCACGACCTCGCGCCGCTCTCCGACAGGGCCTACCGCCGGATCGCCAACGAGCACCGAACCTACCTGCTCGAGGACCTCTGGGAAGAGTTCCGCGGTCGCGCCGACGCCGTCGACATCTCGTTGCTCGAGTCCGAGACGACGCGAGGCGCGATCGAGCGGATCAAGCAGGAGGCGGTGAAGAAAGTCCGCGACGGGGCCGAGCTGCTCGTGCTCACCGACCGCACCGTCTACGACGCCGACCGCCGCTACCTCGACCCGCACCTCGCCGTCTCCGCGGTGGACCAGGCGCTGAAGGGGTTCAGGGTCGAGCCCGGCGAGGAGAACCTGCGGCGCCGCTGCGGGATCGTCCTGCGCTCGGCGGCGATCCGCAACGTCCACGACACGCTGCTTGCCCTCGGGCTCGGCGCCAACGGCGTCTGCCCCTACACGATGGTCGAGGTGATCTGCGTCGAGGATTACGAGAACGACGTCTCCAACCTCTGCGACGCGCTGAAGAAGGGGATGGAGAAAGTCATCTCGACGATCGGGATCCACGAGGTGCGCGGCTACGCGCGCCAGTTCTCCTCGATCGGGATCAAGCCGGAGCTGGCCGAGATCTTCATGACCGAGGCCTTCGCCGCCTCCGACCGCGCCGGCACCGGCTTCAGTGATCTCGACGAGGACACCAACGAGCGCGCCCGCATCCTCGCCGGCGACGAGGAGGCCAAACCGGCGAAGACGTTCCGCTTCTACCCGAAGGTCTACAAGGCGGCGATCGCCACCGCCAACGGCAGCGGCTCCTACGAGGACTACTCGCAGAAAGTCCGCGATCTGGAGCAGCAGAGCCCGATCTCGATGCGCCACATCATGGGGCTCAGGGGAGACCGTGAGCCGATCGACCCGGCTGGTGTCGACGCCGGGGTCGGCCACCACGACTACCCCGTGGTGATCTCCTCGATGAGTTTTGGCTCGCAGTCCGAGCCGGCCTTCCGCGCCTACGCCGAGGCGGCGAAGGCGATCAACGTGCTCTGCGTCAACGGCGAGGGTGGCGAGATCCGCGACATGTACGGGCAGTACCGCAAGTGGCGCGGCCAGCAGGTCGCCTCGGGGCGCTTCGGCGTCTCGGCGGAGATGCTCAACTCCTCCTACCTGGCCGAGATCAAGATCGGTCAGGGGGCGAAGCCCGGCGAGGGCGGCCACCTGCCGGGCAAGAAGGTCTCCGAGAAGGTCGCCGCGGCCCGCAACGCCTCGCCGGGCACCGACCTGATCTCGCCCTCCAACAACCACGACCTCTACTCGATCGAGGACCTCGCCGAGCTGATCGACGAGCTGAAGACGGTCAACCCCGACCTGCGCGTCTCGGTCAAGGTGCCGGTGGTCCCCAACATCGGCACGCTTGGTCTCGGCATCGCCAAGGCGGGCGCCGACATCATCACGCTCTCGGGCTTCGAGGGCGGCACCGGCGCCGCCCGTCAGCACGCCCTGCGCCACGTCGGCCTACCCTCGGACATCGGCACCCGCGCCGTGCACCGGGCGCTGATGGAGGCAGGGCTGCGCAACCGGGTCGAGATCTGGGCCGACGGCGGCTATCGCCACGGCCACGACATCGTCAAGCTGCACTGCCTCGGCGCCAACCGGGTCGGCTTCGGCACCCTGGCGATGGTCAGCCTCGGCTGCACGATCTGCCGCGGCTGCCAGCTCGACACCTGCCACGTCGGCATCGCCACCCAGATCGAGACGGTCGAGCAGGCCCAGGAGCACGGCCTGAAGAAGTTCACCCCGCAGGAGGTCGACATCGCGGCGGAGAGCTGCGCCCGCTTCTTCCAGGCGATGGGCGAGGAGGTCAAGGAGGTCGTCGCCTCGCTTGGCTACGAGCGCGCCCAGGACCTGGTCGGCCGCTACGACCTGCTCGAGCAGGTCGCCCACCAGGATTCGATCGACCTGGCGCCGCTGATCACGCCGCTGGAGGAGTTCCTCGACCTCGAGCCGATCGACCTGCCGGTCGCCGAGGCCGAGGAGGAGCGGGCGGAAGCTGGGCTGGTCGTCGCCCGCCCGATTCGCATGGAGGCCAAGCAGGCCTCGAGTCAGATCGCCGGACTCGCCGGCGACATCTGTGCGGGTCGCACGATCCGCAACGAGTTCCCGCGCGCCACCGACGCCAACGATCGCGTGCTCGGCACTGAGCTGGCGGGGGCGATCTCCCGCTCGCGCATCTTCGAGGACGGCCCCGAGGCGAACGACGACGTGCTCGCCAGCCTCGAGTTCAACGGCGGCTCGGTGGCCGGCCAGGGCCTCGGCGCCTTCAACTCCTACGGCGTCGCGATCCGCGTCGAGGGCGGCGCCCAGGACGGCGTCGGCAAGACCATGCTCGGCGGCTCCGTGGCGGTGCTCAAGGGCAAGGGCGCCAAGGGCGAGCGGGTCAACGGCTCGGTCGGCAAGTCCTTCGCCTACGGTGCCCAGCGCGGCCGCCTCTTCGTTCAGGGCTCGGCCGACTCGCGCTTCTGCATCCGGCTATCCGGCGCCGACGTGGTGCTGGCGGGGGAGCCGGCGGAGGAGATCGACGACGGCCGCGGCTGCATCGTCGATCGCGCCAACGCCAAGGGCTTCGCCTTCGAGTACATGACCTCGGGCCGGGCGATCGTGCTCGGCGACATCGGCCCCTGGGCCTGCGCCGGGATGACCGGCGGCCGGGTCTACGTCCGCCACAACGCCTTTGGCATCGACGGCGAGGCGATCGAACGGCGGCTGGGCAAAGGCGCAAAGGTCGAGCTGAAAGAGCTCGACGCCGAGGGGCAGCTCGACGTCGACGACCTGCTTGGGGCCTATGCCGCGGAGCTGCGGGCGACCGGTCAGGACGACGAGGCGGACCGCGTGCTCGGGCTTGCCGCCGATGCGCCGGCCAACTTCATGATGGTGGTTCCCCACAAGGTGCAGGCGGACCCGAGTATCTCGACTGAGTGACGGCGCCGTCGGAGGGCCGGATGCCCCTCCGACGGAACCCGCTGCGGAAGCCCAGCTAGGGACAAGGCTCAGTTGCTCACAAGTTCCGCTGGAGGGGCATCCGGCCCTCCGACGCGGGACGGCTCCGGTCGAGACGCTTGATGGTCTGGAAGCTTGCGGAAATTCCGGCCTAGCTGGTGCTTAGGATGGGCTGATGGAGGGTGGTCTGGAGTCGCCGGAGGTTGCTGCCGAGCGGGCGCGGGAAAGGCTTCATGCCGAGATCGAGCGGGTTCGGTCGGGTGTGGAGGAGATGCTGGCCGAGCAGGGGAGCGAGGTGGATGAGGCTGTGCTGCGGCGCGAACTGGATGTGATTCGGGAGGAGACGAGCTTCCTGCTGAAGCGGCGGGTTCGCAAGACCGAGAAGCGGCTCAACAAGCGGATCGACGGCATCGACTTCCGCACGGATGCCCTCGAAGAGCGCCTGACTCAGGTCGAACAGGATGGCCGCCAGGCCGAGTGGCGCATCCACACCAACACCGAGCAGATGCTCGACGGTCTCCTCAGAGAGCTCCGAGCAATCGGCGACCTCCTGAGTGAGGGACGCTAGGTCAGGCTTCGAGCTCGAGCGCGAACAGCCGATACCGGCCGATCGCCAGTTCGTCGCCGTCGCTCAGGCGACCCCAGTCGACCAGCTCGCCGTTGAGGAAGACGCCGTTGAGGCTGCGGTCGTCGAGAACGCGCAGCGAGTCGGGCTGCTCGGAGACGATCAGGGCGTGGCGGCGGGAGACGCTGGGGTCGTCGAGGCGGATGTCGGCGTTGGCGCTGCGGCCGATTCGCGTCCAGCCCTGCTTAATCGAGAAGACGTTCAGCTCGCCGTCCTCGCGCGCAGCCAGGTAGCGACCGGGCACGGGGAGCGCCTCCCGAGCGGCGGGAAGCCATTCAGGGGCGGCGATCCCGGTGGGAATCGCCAGCTCCGCGGTCTGTCCGTGCTCCTGCATCGGCGCGAAGATCGAGTCGCGGTGGAACTCGGCCGCTCCGCAACGGGGGCACTCGGGGAGGCTGTCGCTCTCGCGCAGGGAGAGCTGTGCGTTGCACGTCGTGCAGAAATAGGTGCCGGAACCGGGCATTCCGCCCGTGCTCAGGTTCTCGATGCCGATGCCGGGACTGGTGGTGGCGATGGCTGACTCCTTTCCCAGCGCCTCTAAACGAACATCCTAGTGCACTTCTGCAACCCTGCATCCGGGATTTCCCGCAGAGGGTGCCGGCTAAACCTGGCTCGGCATAGAATCGCCCGCCGATGGGCCCGGTGAGCGCAGAGATCGAGGTCGACGTCCCCCGCGAGCGTGCCTTCGAGGCGATCGCCGACCTCTCCCTGCGCCCGGCCTTCACCAGCCACTTCCTCAGCGACTTCCACCTCACCCGCATCGAGTCGAGCGGGGTCGGAGCCGGCGCTCGCTTCCGCTTCGACGTGCGGCCGCGCCGGAGCTGGATGGACACGACGATCGTCGAGGCCGACGCTCCGCACCGCCTGCTCGAGCACGGCCGCGGCGGCCGCGGCAACCGGATTCCCTCGACCACGCTCTGGGAGCTGACCGAGGGGCCCGGCGCGCTGACCACCGTGCGGGTCTCCTTCTGGACCGAGCCCAAATCGGTCGATCGCGGCCTCGAGCTGCTCTCCGCCGCCTCCGGTCCCTACGCGCGCCGCTGGCGCGAGTCGCTGCGCCGCCTGCGCGACCTGCTCGAGTCCGGGGAGCTGGACGAAGGGCGTCTCGCGGTCGCCGGCGGCAACCCCCACGCGACCGGTATTCCCTGAGTCCGGTCCTATAGGCTCTCGCCGCCGATGCACCCCCGTCGCACGCGATTCGTCCTGCCGCTGCTCGCCGCCCTAGCGCTCGCCGTCCTCTCGATGACGGTCACCGCCTGTGGCTGGTCGAGCGACTCCAAGGACGTGGTCGAGGGCGAGGTGGTCGAACTGGGCAGCCTCAAGTACCAGGTGATCTTCTCCCGCTACCTCAATCTCAGCGACAACGAGGACGCGGCCTACCTCGTGGGGCAGCCGCCGCCCGAAAAAGGCTCGGCCTACTTCGGCGTCTTCCTCGAAGTCCAGAACAAGAGTGAAGAGACGCAGAAGCTGGCTGAATCGTTCACGATCACGGACGTCGACCACCAGCGCTTCGAGGCGATCCCGACCGAAAGCCTCTACGCCTTCCCG
>CAZQET010000216.1:0-2236 GCA_964591825.1 uncultured Conexibacteraceae bacterium | reverse complement strand
GCCCGCTCGGCATCGACGGGCGGGCGGCGGCGTTCCAGCCGCAGCTCGAAGCCGCCCGCTGCCGCCAGCCGCGCCAAGGCCTCCGCGCCAGGCTCTCGTGTGCCCTTGATGTAGGCGTTTACCACCGAGCGAGGCAATCCTGCTCTGCGGCCAAGCTCTGCCTGGCTGAGGCCACTCTTTTCAAGTATTTGGGCCGCCAGCCGAGGGCCAGTGAAGGTGGGCATATTTGAATGTTAGCTAATTCGCTAACAAACGAGCTATGCGGCAGGCGCTGCGGCCTCGTCGGCAACCACGGTCATCCGCTCGTTCTCGACCCGGCTCGCGGGGATCGAGGTGTCGCCTTCGAGGAGCCTGCGCAGGGGCTCGACTTTTTTGGGGCCGGTGACGAGCCAGATGATCTGGCGAGCTTCGGCGAGCGCCGGATAGGTGAGCGTCATCCGGTAGTGGCCCTGGTAGGCGGTCTCGGTGAGGGCGACGCGGCGGTCGCTGACCTCGAGCACCGGGTCGCCGGGGACCAGCGAGGCGGTGTGGCCATCCGGGCCGAGCCCGAGGTGCACGCAGTCGAGCCGCTCGGGCAGCGAGCTTTCGTACTCGCGCGCCGCCGCCTCGAGGTCGCGCTGGGTGACCGGCATCGGGCGCAGGGTCGACTGGTGCTCCATCGAGAGGCCGAGCACCATGTGGGTGAGGTTGCGGTCCTCGCTGCCGGGCGAGGCGATGCGCTCGTCGACCTGGAAGAGCTCGGTCTTGTCCCAGGGCATCGACTCCTCTTCACCGAGGATCGCCAGCATGCCCCAGGGGCTGCGTCCGCCACTCATCGCGAAGGAGAAGATGTTGCGCTCGGCCTCCGCCTCGGCCCCCGCCGCCGCGATCAGCTCGGCCGCCCGGCGCCCCGCCGCCTTCTCGTCGGCGCAGACCTCCAGCTCGATCGCCATCGCTCGCGCTCCTAAGACGACTTCTCGTCGTGGCCGCCGAACTGCTTGCGCATCGCCGAGAGCACCTTGTCGCCGAAGTCGTCGAGCCCGCGCGAGGAGAAGCGCTCATAGAGAGCGGCCGTCAGCACCGGCGCCGGCACGCCCTCGTCGATTGCCGCGATCGAGGTCCAGCGGCCCTCGCCGGAGTCCGAGACGCGGCCGGCGAACTCCGAGAGGTCGCCCGATTCCTGCATCGCGGCCGCGGTCAGGTCGAGCAGCCAGGAGCCGATCACGCTGCCGCGCCGCCAGACCTCGGTCACCTCGGGGAGGTCGATGTCGTACTGGTAGTACTCGGGCTGCTCGAGCGGCGCCGTCTCGGCGTCGGCCTCGCGCTGGACCTTGCCGGCGTTGGCGTTCTTGAGGATGTTGAGACCCTCGGCGTAGGCGGCCATCATCCCGTACTCGATCCCGTTGTGGACCATCTTCACGAAGTGCCCGGCGCCGTTGGGGCCGCAATGCAGGTAGCCGCTCTCGGCCGGGCCGGGATCGCCGGAGCGTCCAGGCGTGCGCTCGGCCGCCTCGACGCCCGGCGCCAGCGAAGCGAAGACCGGGTCGAGGCGCTCGACCGCGCCGTCGGGGCCGCCGATCATCAGGCAGTAGCCGCGCTCGAGGCCGAAGACGCCGCCGCTGGTGCCGCAGTCAACGAAGTCGATGCCCTTCTCACGCAGCATCTCGGCGCGGCGGATGTCGTCGCGGTAGTAGGAGTTGCCGCCGTCGACGATCGCGTCGCCCGGCGCCAGCGCCGCGGCGACGTCGGCGATCGTCTTCTCGGTGATCTCGCCGGCGGGGACCATCACCCAGACCGAGCGCGGCGCGCTCAGCTTCGCGGCGAGCTCCTCAAGCGAGGAGGCGCCCTCGGCGCCCTCCTTCTCGAGCGCCGCGACCGCATCGGGGTTGACGTCGAAGACGACGAGGCGGTGCCCGTCCCGCATCAGCCGCCGCACCATGTTGGCGCCCATGCGGCCGAGCCCGACCATTCCCAGCTCCATGCCCTAACCCTACGTGAACCCCCATCCGGCGTGTCTGAGCTTGACCCTCCATATGGGGGGAGAAACTCAGACACGCCGGATGGGGGAGGTAGCCTGCGAGGGCGATGGCAGGCGGTAAGCGCGAACACAGCGACCGGAACGCCGACGTGCTGACGATCTTCGGCATCAGCGGGGACCTGGCGAAGAAGATGACGTTCCGAGCGCTCTACAGATTGGAGGCCAGCGGCAGGCTCGGGTGCCCGATCGTCGGCGTGGCAATCGACGAATGGACCACCG
>CAZQET010000215.1:0-5458 GCA_964591825.1 uncultured Conexibacteraceae bacterium | reverse complement strand
GCTCGATGATCCTGTCGCGCGGGCCGAAGTGACGGCTGAGCTCTCTCCTTCGCTCGGGCTTCGCCGGCCAACCGAAGAGGGGGCGCGGCTGTTGCAGGAGTCGCTGGGAGAGATACCCGACCGCCACGGTCGCCTCGGTCTCCTCCTGCGCAGTCGCCTCCTCCTACAGGTCGCCTACGGACTGGAAGGCGTGCCGGCGGGAGCCCTCCCGGAGGAGGACGAGGACCTCGACCCCAAGCAGCACGAGAGTCGCCTTGCCATCGTCCAGTCCGCGTTTCTGTATGCGCTCGGGCTGGGGTCCATGGAGCGGGCTCGCCAGCTGGCCGAACGGGCGCTTTCCGAGCCATCCGCGCTGGAGACCGATGCCTTTCGCGGTTTCCCGCCTGCACTTGCGCTGGGTGCGCTCATCCTCGCCGACCGCGAGGTATCGCCTGAGTTCTTCGAGAGGTTGATCGAGGCCTCCAAACGGCGGCCGTCCCAGCCCGGGATGTCGGCGAGCCTCGCAGTGAGGGCCTACTGCCGCTTCTTCGCCGGCGAGCTCGAGCGGGCCCAGGCCGATGCCGACGAGGCGCTTCGCCTCGTGCGACCGCTCGGGTTCCAGACTCAGATGACTTCCTATCTCGCGGTCGCGGTGAGGACGCGCGTGGCCCGCGGCAAGCCGGCTGAGGGCGAGCGGCTGCTCGACGAAGTGTCGCGAGGCATCGATCCCGGTCCTGGGCTCTCCGGCGCCTATCTGCTCGTCACTCGTGGCGAGCTGCGCAACGCGACGGCGAAACACGCCGAGGCGCGTCACGACTTCCTCGCCGCGGCCGAGCGCATTCGCTGGCTTCCCTACGCCAACCCGGAGGTGCTCGGCTGGCGCACCGGCCTCGCCTTGGCCGAAGCGGCGCTCGGCAACGACGAGGCGGCGGCGGGCCTGGCCGCCGAGGCCGTTTCACTTGCTCACGACGCCGGCGGTGCCCGGGGCTTGGGAGTAGCCCTGCGCGTTCAAGGCATCGTCGCTGGCGGCGAGGGGATTGAGCTGCTGCGCGAGGCGGTGGAGAGGCTGGCGCGCACCAGGGCCCGGCTCCAATATGCCTACGCGCTTGCCGACCTCGGTGCCGTGTTGCGCCGCGCCAACCGCCGCCGTGAGGCGCGCGAGCCGCTGCGCGAGGCCCTCGACATGGCCCGCCGGTTCGGCGCCGAGTCGCTCGAGGAGAGCGTCCGCGCCGAGCTGGCGGCGACGGGAGCGAGGCCGCGCAAAGCTCTCCTCACCGGGGTCGACTCGCTCACTCCCAGCGAGCTGCGGGTCGCGCGCCTGGCGGCGGCGGGCAAGACCAATCGCGAGATTGCGCAGTCCCTCGTGGTCAGCGCAAAGACCATCGAGACCCACCTGCGCCACGTCTATCAGAAGCTCAACATCGCTCGGCGTACGGAGCTGTCGGACAGGCTTAGTGCCCACTGATCCCTGCTTCGCACGGTCGTTCGGTGTTCAGGCGCCGCCGAACATCGCCTCCATCCGCACGGCGAGCATCACGTCGCCCTCGACGCTGCAGCGCCCGGCGGCCATCGCCGTGATCGCGTTGTCGACGCCGGCCATGACCCGAACCCACTGGGCGAGGCCCATGTGGACCGTCACCGCGGCATCGAGCGGGGCTGGCTCCACCAATCTCGCGCGCCCAGCGACAGAGTCGACCTCGATCGCCCAGCGCCAGGGCGCCTCGGGCGGCGCCTCGACCTCGAACGGCTCCAGCTCGTAGGAGAGGATCCCGCTGAAACCCGCGGCCTCGGCGGGCTGGAAGCCGCGGGCCATCGCTCGCAAAAGGCCGCGCTGGCGCTTCGGCTCCAGGAAGCGGCGCTCCAGCTCCGCATCGCTGCGCTCGCCGACGAGCGTCGCCAGGGCGCGGCGCCCGCCGCGCGCGGTGAGGGCGCGGAGAGGGCGCGAGCGCTCGATTGCGGGCGAGGACGGGGGCGGCTCGCGGCCCTCCAGCTCGGCTCGAACCAGGGCCGCGTGGTTGCGCACATAGCCCAACCCGTAGCGCTGGGCGATGGCCTCGGCCTCGGCCAGCACCGCGTCGGCCTGGGGATCGCCGAGCCGATGCAGGGCGAGCGCGAGGTCCACTCTCACATCCCCTGAGAGCCAGACGGTCCCCAGCTCGTCGGCCTGAGCGACCGCCGCGCGAAGCTCCTTGGCAGCGGCCTCGGGGGCGTCGGCCAGCAGTTCCAGGCGCCCGATCTGCCACTCGGGCAGCAACCCGAGGTACACGGTGGGCACGCCCTGAACCAGATAGGGACGCAGGGTCTCGAGCAGCGGTCGCAGGCGCGCTCCGGCCTCGCGGTCTTCGACGAGCGTCGCGGCGAAGGCCAGGAAGCACAGCGCCGGCGACATGTGCATATCGGGCTGGCGCAGGGTGTCGGGGTCGTCCAGCAGGTCCGCCATCTTGCGACGGGCGGCGTCGTGGTCGCCCGCTCTTGCAGCCCCCAGAACCGTGAGGGCTGACATCAACCCCCATGGCTCGAGCGCCTCGATCGCGTCGAGGATCGGGCGTTCCATACCCGCTTCGTCGTCGTAGATCCAGCCGATGGCGATGCGCAGGAGGAGCTCGGCGGTGACCTGCAGGTCCGGGCGCAGGCGCCGCAGGGTGTTGCCGGCGCGCCGGGAGAGCTCTGCCGCGCGATCGCGATCGCCGCGGTCCAGCGCTCGCTGGGCGCGGTAGAAGTCGATCTCCCAGGCGAAGCGCGGGCTGCCCAGGCGCTCGGCGATCACCGCGGCCCGCTCGATCACCGCCTCGCACTCCTCGATGCGCCGGAACGTGTACAGCGAGGCCGAAGACCAGAGGTAGAAGCGAAAGCGCAGGTCTTCGCGATCGCATTCCTCGGCCATCTCGAGCATCTCGAGGAACGCGCCCGATGCCTCGCCGAGCACCCTCAAGGGGTCGGGCCCAATCGACTCCCTCACGAAAACCAGGGCGGCCCGCGTCATCAGCCTCGATTCCGGGTCGTCGAGCTGCGCACCGAGCGCTTCGACGCGCAACGCCAGCCGGTCCAAGTTGGCCTTGTCGGCGCTGAATGTGCTGGCGAACGAGAGCCTGAAGGCGATCCTCAGGGCCAGCCGCGGCTCGTCTTCGCCGAGGGCGTCGAGCGCCTCGCGCAGCAGATCGATGGCCTCTCTGTCGTAGGTGTTCGTTTCTATGCCGAAGGCGATGTCGCCTCCGGCGAAGCCAAGGGCGGCGTGAGCAAGCGCGTTCCTGTCGCCGCTCGTCCGCGCCATCTCGGCGGCGCTGCGGAAGGCCTGCCTGGCCCGGTGCAGATCGGGGCTGAGCAGCGACTGCTCGCCGAGCTCCAGCAGGGCCTGGGTGCGCGCGGCCAGATCGTTCTCGGGAAGGAGCGAGAGCGCGCATTGCAACTGGGCGGCCGCCTGCTCGTGGTCATGGGCCGCGGCAGCCGCCCTGGCGGCTGCGCGGTAGGCGGCGATCGCCGGCTCGGGGCCCGCCAGGGCCACGGAGAGTCCGTAATGGCGGGCGACCTCGGCCGGCTCAGCCTCCGGCTCCGCCTCGAGAGCCTCGGCTATCGCCAGGTGCAGCCGAGCCAGCGCCGCCTCCTCGGACGATGCAATCAGGGTCTCGCGGACCAGGGCATGGGGAAAGGCGATCGTCGGCTCGGGAGCCGGGACCTCATCCACCAGTCGCTCTGAGAGCGCCGCCGTCACGGCCCGTTCGGCCTCGCCGACCGTCACCCCGATCGCTTTGGCGGCCAGCGAAACCGGAGCCGAAGGTCCGATCGCCGCGACCGCTGTCAGCAGCCGCTCGGTGTCTGGATCCAGGCGGGCGAGGCGCTCCTCGATCAGGTCGGCGACGGCGTCCGGAACCGGCGCCTCCTCGAGGGCCTCGCCGTCGCCGAGCGCTCCCTGCTCGGAGAGGTCGCGTGCCAGCTCACCGGCGAAGAACGGATTGCCCGAGGTGCGGGTCGCCAGGCGCTCTGCGACCCGCGGCGTGATCACCCGTCCCACACGGGCTCCGACCAGAGCCGCCAGGCCCGAGGCATCGAGACCGTCGAGGCGCAGCTCGCTGAGATCGCCGGTCCGACGCAGATCCGAGAGCGCCCGGGAGACAGGGTGACGGCGCCCGATCTCGCGGTCGCGGGCCGTTGCCACCAGGACGAGCTCGCAGGGAGCTGAGTCAAGCAGGTGTTCGAGCGCCTGCGCCGAGGCTGGATCGCACCAGTGGGCATCGTCTAGAACGATGTGCAGGGGAGCGCCACCAGCGGCGTGCGCCAAGGCCGCGCCGATGCCGGTCAGGAGCCGGTAGCGCCCCCCCTCGGCAGCCGCCAGCTCGCCGCTCGTCACCTGCTCGGCGCCCGCTCCCTCGCGATCCAGTTGCGGCACGAGCGCCGTGAGCTCGGCCCCAGCTGCCGCGGCCAGTCCTTGCCGCCATTCGTCGTCGCCCGCGAGTGCCAGCTCGCCGATGGCTCGTACCCAGGGCTCGAACGGCACCACGGTCTCCGGTGGGCAGCGAGCCAGGACGACCAGCTCACCCCTGGCGTGGGCTTCGAGCGCCGCGGCCGCCGCGTGACGGGTCTTGCCGATTCCCGGCTCGCCGACGATCAGAGCCGCTCGCCGTCCGGAGCGGGGGAGCGTCGCCTGGCGCAGCTGGGCGATCTCGGCGTCGCGTCCGATCAGCGGCTCCTCGGTGTAGGCGGCCAGGGCGGGCGGAAGGCGGACCCGAGCCGTGGTCGCGCCGGCCTCAGGGCACAGCGGCCCCGCCGGTACGTCTGGACGCTCGGGTCCCGCGACCAGCTCACGCCAGCGCAACCTCGAGGCCCGCACCGGCTGGGGCACGCCCTTCAGCTCGTAATCGCGCATCTCCTCCAGCACCGCGCCGTCGCGGGAGGCGACCAGTCCCTGAACCAGGTCCTGCACCAGCACCTCGCCGGTCTCGGCGACAGAGGAGAGACGGCTCGCGATCACCACCGCCATCCCGTGCAGGTCCTCTCCGTCGGGGATCGGCTCCCCCGCGGCAACACCCACTCGCGCCGCGATGCCGATCTGACCCTGGACGGAGTCCAGCGCCTCGACGCTCGCCTGAATCCGGGCGGCGGCGTGCAGGGCGCCGAGGGCGCTGTCGAAGCTCGACATGACGCCGTCCCCCAGGGTCTTCACGACCCTCCCGCCTGAGGCGGCGATCGCACCGCTCACATCCTCGATGTGGGTTCGGCGCAGGCGGTCCATCCGGTCATCGCCGAGCGTCGCCAACAGTGCGGTCGAGTCGACCAGGTCACTGAACACCACGATCGCCACTCCACCCATCCGCCACATCTTGCCGTACCCCGGGGCTTCAAGCTGCGCGTCATCCCGTCGGTTGCCCTGCGGTCATTGGTCTCGAACTGTGACTGGGCGGCTACGAAATGTTCACATTCCGGCTTCATCGCGTTCACATTTGGATCGGGCTTCTCGGATTAGCGTGCGCGTCGCCGTCGGCAC
>CAZQET010000214.1:0-4624 GCA_964591825.1 uncultured Conexibacteraceae bacterium | reverse complement strand
GCGCTGGACGATCTTGTAGAGGCCCTGGCGGCTGAGCGGGCCGCCGCGGAAGTTGACGAAGAGGCGCGGCTCGTGGCGTTCGCCGATCAGCTTCGGACGCCCGCCGCGCAGGTAGGCGGAGATCGCCGCGATCGCCTTGCGGCCCAACGGCACGAGCCTTTCCTTGCTGCCCTTGCCACGCGCGCGGAGGAAGCCCTCGTGCAGGTCGACGTCGCCGATCTCGAGCCCGATCGTCTCCGAGGCCCGCAACCCGCAGGCGTACATCACCTCGAGCAGGGCACGATCACGCAGCGCGGTCGGCTCGTCGCCACGCGGCGCGGCGAGCAGCTTCTGCACCTCCGCGTAGTTGAGCACCTGCGGCAGCTTCTTCGCCCGGCGGGGAGCGCTGAGCGCCGCGGTCGGGTCCTCACCAATCAGCTCGTCGCGGCGTAGGTGCTTGTAGAAGGAGCGCAGGCAGGCCGCCTTGCGGTGCACGGTCGCCGAGGAATAGGCGGGCCGGCCCTCGCCGGTCGCCAGCTCGGCGAGGAAATCCCCCACGTCGGCGGGGCCGGCGCCCAGCGCATCGAGCCCGTGGGCCTCAAGGTACTCGCCGTACTGGTGCAGGTCCGTGCGGTAGGCATCGAGGGTGTTGCGGGAGAGGCCGCGCTCCAGCTCCAGGTAGGCGAGGAAGTCCAGGACGAGGGACTCGAAGCGGGACTCGGTGCGCGGTGGGGCGGCTACAGCCATGGCGGGAGGGTTCTCGCTTGGTCGCCGGAGACCTTGGTTGGCAAGAGACCATGCGCTCGTTGCGCTCGTTCGGTTCACGAACGACCAAAGCGCTCGACCCGCGGGTCGAGCGATTAATCCTTCGTGACGGAATCCGCAAGGACGCTTCCTGACGCGAGAGCGGCAGCGAAGAAGAGAGGGTCCTCCTGGATGGTGCGGCCCATTGTGCGGGACGGGAGTCCGGCTTCTTCATACCCAGAGCGATCGGCTGACGCCTCGACTAGCTGATGGCAATCTGCGGCCACCGTAGAGAGGGCCAAAGGAACGGGTTCTCCCGTGGGCACTGGGACGCGGACTGGGGCGAGGAGGAGGTTGAGGATTGTGAGGGTGTGGTGACTCACGGGGTTGTGGCGGTCACGGGGGTCGGCGCTGGAGAGGCGGGGGGACAACAGGGTTGGGAGGCCGAGGGCGAGGGCGGCGTGGGCGGTGTCGAGGGCGGCCATGCCGCCGTGGCCCATGGACGTGTCGGAGCCGATGATGCCGGGGCCGGGGCCGGCGATGGCAGCGTCCCAGCCGAGGACGTTGGCGGCGGCATCGAGGGCGCCGGCCGCGGAGATCGTCTCGTGCTCGCCGCCGTAGGCGGGCGCGGCGGTGACGTGGCCGCAGAGCAGACCGCGCTCGCGCAGCTTCGCCACGTCGCGGCTGAGCGACCCCGGCAGCGCCCCTCCCCCGGTCTGCACGTAGCCAACCTTCAGCCCCGGCGAACCCTGCGCCACCGCCCACGCCGCCGGCGCCAGGTGCCCGTGAAGCGGAATCACCAGCACCGGCATCTCAGCCCCCAACCGTTCCGGTGCGACTTTTGGACCCGTGGGGTCCATAAGTCGCACCGGAAGCTCAACCGGAGCGATGGGGTGCTGGAGGGAGGTGTAGTTGAGCTTGATCACGTGCTCATCCTCGGGGGTGCCGGGACCTTCCAGGCCGCGGGTGAGGTTGACGTGAACGACGTCGAAGCCACCGGAGCCGAGGCCCAGGTCGAGAGCGACGGTGTTGACGACGACCTCGTCGCCCTCGCGCATCTCGCCGAGCAGCGTCTCGTCGGCCCAGGCGGGGCGGCGCTCACCGTTTACCTCAACCGTCAGCGGATCCTCGCTGACGATCACCCCCCGCCGCAGCTTCAGCCTGCCGCTCACGCGGCGCTCGCGCCGCCTGCGGCAGCCTCGGCGACGATGCCCTCGCAGACCTCGAGCATCGCGTCGAGGTTACGGGCGCTGACCAACTCCTCCGGCGTGTGGTTGGCCTCGGTGCCGTTGGCGAGCAGAACGCAGTCGAAGCCGCCGAGGATCAGGGCATTGGCGTCGCTGCCGCCGCCGGTCGAAGTGCGCAGGGGCTCGAAGCCGGCCCGCCGCAACCCCGCCTCGGCCAGCCCAAGCGCAGCTGAGGAGGGCGGGATCCTGTAGCCGCGGAAGAGCTCTTCGACCCGCACGTCGGCATCGCAACCGTGCTCGCTCGCCCCCCAGGCGCAGGCATCACTCAGCGCACCAGCCACCTCGGCGGCCCGACCGGAGTCGAGGCTGCGCGCCTCGGCAACGATCTCGCATTGACCGGGCACCACGTTGCCGGAGGTGCCGCCGCGGATCACGCCGACGTTGGCGGTCGTCTCCTCGTCGAGCCGCCCCAGCTCCATCCGCTCGATCGCCGCCGCCGCCGCCGCGATCGCGCTGTTGCCGTCCTCGGGCCGAATCCCGGCGTGCGCCTCAACCCCGTGGAAGTCGGCGCGCACGCTCTGCTGGGTCGGCGAGCTGACGATCACCTCGCCGATCGCGCTCGCGTGGTCGAGGACGAAGCCAGCCTTGGCGCGCAGCTGCGAGGCGTCGAACGCCTTCGCCCCCCGCAGGCCCTGCTCCTCCGCGACGGTCAGCAGCAGCTCGATCCCGACCGGCGGCGGACCGTCGTCGCCCGCATGGCGCGCCACCAGCTCCATGAAGACCGCCACCGCCGCCTTGTTGTCGGCGCCGAGGATGGTGTCGCCGGCGCTGCGGAACACCCCTTCGGACTCGACCACCTCGATCTGTCCCCTGTGCGGGACGGTGTCGATGTGGGCGCAGAACATCACCCACTCATCGCTCGCTCCCGGCAGCCGCGCCAGCAGGTTGCCGGCTCCCGCTTCGGCGGGCCCGGCCGCATCGTCCTCACTCACCTCCAGCCCCAACGCCCGCAGCTCGGCGGAGATCGTGTCGGCGACCTCGCGCTCCTCCCCGGTCGGACTGCGGATCTCACAGAGGCGCACGAACGTCTCATCGAGTCGATCCACGCGCGACAGGCTAACCGGACGGCGCCGCCCGGCGCTACTGGCGCACGCCGGCTTCGCTGCCCCGCGCTTCGGCGCTGGGCAGCTCCGCCCCGTCCGCCGGCCGCTCGCCGGCGTGGCGCGCCGCGGCGCCGACGAACTCGCGGAAGAGCGGCTCGGGGCGGTTGGGGCGCGAGTTGAACTCGGGGTGGAACTGGGAGGCGACGAAGAACGGGTGGTCGGGCAGCTCGACCATCTCGACCAGCCGCTCATCCGGCGAGGTGCCGCCGCAGACCAGGCCCTCGTCCTCGAGTCGCCGGCGCAGCTGGTTGTTGACCTCGTAACGGTGGCGGTGGCGCTTGTAGATGACGGCCTCGCCGAAGATCTCGCGTGCTCGCGTACCCTCGTGCAGCTTCACCGGGTCGGCGCCGAGCCGCATCGTGCCACCCATCTCGGAGA
Source organism: uncultured Conexibacteraceae bacterium (assembly GCA_964591825.1). Lineage (GTDB taxonomy): Bacteria > Actinomycetota > Thermoleophilia > Solirubrobacterales > 70-9 > VRUE01. The sequence continues at coordinate 1,173 of CAZQET010000214.1, read as the reverse complement.
CCTCCTTCTGCTCGGGCAGCAGGTCGACCACCGGGAACGGCGTCTCCGGGTCGAACTCCGCAGAGTTGGCGCCCTCCATGCCGGCCACCGTGCGGGCGAACTCGACCACGGCGATCTGCATGCCGAGGCAGATCCCCAGGTAGGGGATCGAGCGCTCGCGCGCGATCCGCGCCGCGGCGACCTTGCCCTCGATGCCACGCTCGCCGAAGCCACCGGGGATCAGGATTCCGTCCGCCCCCTCCAACCGCTCGGGCTCGAAGTTCTCGGAGTCGACCAGCTCGACGTCGACCTCGACCCCGTGGTGGATGCCACCGTGCTCGAGCGCCTCGATCACCGACTTGTAGGCATCGGCGAGCTGCACGTACTTGCCGACCAGGGCGATCTTCGCCCTGCCCTCGGCGGCGTCGGCCCGCTTCACCATCGCCTCCCACTCGGAGAGGTCCGACGGCGGCGCGTCCATGCCGAAGTGGTCGAGCACGAGGTCGTCGACGCCCTCGGCGCGGAAGACGAGTGGCACCTTGTAGATGTTGTCGACGTCGTTGGCGGAGATCACCGCGTCCACCGGAAGGCTGGCGAAGAGCGCGATCTTCTCGCGGATCTCCCGGTCGAGACGGCCCTCGGAGCGGCAGACCAGCGCGTGCGGCTGGATGCCGATGCGGCGCAGCTCGTTGACCGAGTGCTGGGTCGGCTTCGTCTTCAGCTCCCCTGCGTGGCCGACGTAGGGCACCAGGGTCAGGTGCACGAACATCGAGCGCTTCGGCCCGAGGTCGGTGTAGAGCTGGCGGATCGACTCGAGAAAGGGCAGCGACTCGATGTCGCCGACGGTGCCGCCGATCTCGGTGATCACGAAGTCGACCGACTGCGACTCGGCGACGATCCGGATCCGGTTCTTGATCTCGTTGGTGATGTGCGGGATCACCTGCACCGTGGCGCCCAGGTAGTCGCCGCGGCGCTCGCGATTGATCACCGAGTTGTAGACCGCTCCAGCCGTCACGTTCGACGCCCGCGAGGTGTTCTCGTCGGTGAAGCGCTCGTAGTGGCCGAGGTCGAGGTCGGTCTCCGCCCCGTCCTCGGTGACGAAGACCTCGCCGTGCTGGAAGGGGCTCATCGTCCCTGGGTCGACGTTGATGTAGGGGTCGAACTTCTGCAGCTGGACCCGGTAGCCGCGGGAGA
>CAZQET010000213.1:0-12548 GCA_964591825.1 uncultured Conexibacteraceae bacterium | reverse complement strand
CCGCCGCGGCGAGCCCCGAGCCCGATATCGCCAGAGCGATGCCGGCGCAACCCCAGTGGAACTCTTCAGCCGAGATCACCTGCATCTGGCCCTCGGCGTCGCCGGCCGAGCGCTGGATGCCCTCGAGGCCGCCGAAGCCCTGCTTGCGCGCCTCCTTGATCACCTCCCAGGGGATGCTCTCCTCTTCGTCGTGCTTGCGGGCGGCGGGCCTGATCACCTCGCGGGCGAAGGCCCGGCAGCGCTCCTTGTACTCCAGCTGCTCGTCGTTCAGTGCGAAATCCATGGGTCCCTTCTTCGTTTCGGCGGCTGATTGACTGGTCAGTCAACCAGTCTCGAAAGATTAGCTGACCAGCCAGCCATCGCCCGCCTGTACCTTTCGGCCCTTGGCCGGGAGACGTCCCATCAACGCCGATGTGCCCGCCGCGGCCGCCCCGCCGCGGGATGCCGAGACCAAGCCGGCTGAGGGCGCCGCGGTCAAGAGCACCGAGAACCAGGCGCCGAAGGACGCGGGCGCCGAGAGCAAGGCGCGCGGGGGCACCGCGGGCGAGGCTTCGAAGGGCGCTGACGTCGAGGCATCGCGCGCATCCGAGATCGACCCCACTGGGGCGGGGTCAAAATCGGATGCGCGTTCGTCGCACCGACGACGCAAGCCGATTCCGGCGGCATTGAAGGCGATCGGCGGGCTCGTCCTGATCGCGGTCGTCTTCCTCGTCGCCGCGGTGGTGGGCGGGGGCAGCTCGAACGAGCCGCGAGAAAGCACGTCGCCCGCCCCGACCCAGGCGCCCGCCGCCAAAGAAGAAAAGACGCCAGCCGCCGAAGCTGCCGAAGAGCTGGGCTACCCCTCCTTCGCCACCAACAACACGACGCGAGTCGGCGGCTCCGACCTCGCGACGACGGCGGCCGGCGTCGCCCTCGCCGTCTTTCCCTCGGTGAAGGTGGCGCAGCGCCCCGCCGCCGTCACCCTCCTCGACGAAGGCGAATGGCAGGCCGGGGTCGCCGCGGCGGTGCTGATGGCGCCACCGCTGCGGGCGCCGTTGCTCGTCTCGAGCGACGGCGAGCTACCCGATCCCACCACGCAGGCGCTGGCGACGCTCGCCCCACAGGGAAGCGATGCGAGCGAAAAGGCGCAGGCCTTCGTGATCGGCGCGGCGGCCTCGCCCGAGGACCTGCGCACGACTAAGGTGAGCGGTGGCAGCCCCGCGGCGCTGGCCGCTGCGATCGCGCGCCTGCGCGACAAGCTCTTCGGTGGCCCCCCGGCCCACGTCGTCCTCGCGCCTGAAGCCGAAGCGGGCTTCGCCATGCCCGCCGCCGCCTGGGCGGCCCGCTCGGGCGACCCCGTGCTGTTCGCCGACAGGAATGCCCTGCCGAAAGAGACCGCCACCTGGCTGCGCGCCCACCAGAAGGTCCCCGCATTCGTGCTCGGACCCTCGACCGCGATCTCCTCCGCGGTGGTGCGCGAAGTCGCCAAGATCGGCAACCCGGTGAAGCGGGTCTCGGGCGAGAGCCCCGTGGACAATGCGATCGCCCTCGCCCGCTACACGAGCGGCGGCTTCGGCTGGAACGTCAACGACCCCGGCCACGGCCTCGTCGTCGCCCGTGACGACGAACCGCTCGCCGCGGCGATCGCCGCGCCGCTCTCGGCCTCCGGCACCTGGGGGCCGCTCCTGCTCACCGACGACGCCGATACCCTGCCCAAGCCCTTGCGCGAATACCTGCTCGACATCAAGCCCGGCTATACGACCGACCCGACCCGGGCCTTCTACAACCACGTCTGGGTGATCGGCGACCAGGACGCGATCGGCGTCGGCGAGCAGGCCGAAATCGACCAGCTGGCGGAACTGGCCAAAGTCGGAGGTGGGGGACCGTGATCGCGGAGCGACCAAGCGTCCATCTCTGGTTCTTCGCGCTGGGAGCAAAGCGGAGGTACCGGAAGTGAGCGAGGCCGAGAACCCAGGGTTGCTCGGCGGCGGCCACCGCGTCACGGCCGAGGACATTCGCGCTCTCTGCGGCGCCTCCACCCCCCACTTCGCGCTCCAGGTCCGCAACCGAATCCGCCGCCTGATCGAGCCGTTGCCCGCCGGCGACCCGGCGCGGCGCGAAGGCGAGCGCAAGATCGCCGAGCTGGAGGAGCTGGCCGAGCACAGCGGCGACCCGCGCGGCACCACCGGCATCAGCCACCGATGAAGCAGCTCGCGCCGGGCGTCTGGCGGCTCAAGCAGTTCCCGCTGCCGAGCATCAACGTCTACCTCGCCGGGGACGTGCTGATCGACGCCGGCACGCGCCTCGATCGGCGCCGCATCTTCGCCGAGATCGAGGGGCGGCAGCTCTCGCTGCTGGCGCTCACGCACGTCCATCCCGACCACCAGGGGATGGCCAAGGCCGTCTGCGAGGCGCGGGACATCCCGCTCGCCTGCCATGCCGACGACGTCGACGCGATGGAGGGACGCAGGCCGGTCGCGGCGTCCTCCCACCCGATCGCCCGCTCGTCCGGCTTCCTCTTCCAGGGGCCTCCGCACCGAGTGGACAGGACGCTCGCCGACGGCGACGAGGTCGCTGGCTTTCGCGTCATCCACGCTCCCGGGCACTCGCCCGGCGAGCTGATCTTCTTTCGCGAGTCTGACCGGGTCGCGATCTGCGGCGACGTGATCCGCAGCATGAGCTACGCGACCGGGCGCTTCCGGCTCGCCGAGCCGCCCGAGTTCTTCAACAGCGACAGCGCCGAGAACCGGCGCTCGATCCGCAGGCTCGCCGAGCTCGAGCCGAGCCTCATCCTCCCTGGCCACGGCGACGCCGTCACCGACATCGCCGCCTTCGAGCGCTTCGTCGCTCGCCTTCCCGACTAGCGCATCGTTTCGCCCCGGGGCGTGTCTGAGCTTAAGCACCCTCAATTTTGGGTAAACCTCAGACCGGCTCAAGCTCATACGTCTCGAGACAAAGGGGGGTCCCATGGACGCGTTCAAAGGCAGGCTGCCGTCTCCCGCGATGGTCGTCGCAGTCATCGCGCTGATCGTCGCCCTAGCCGGCACGGCCTATGCGGCGCAGCACATCAACGGTGGCGCGATCAAGAAGCAGACGATCGGCGGTGGCAAGCTCAAGCACAAGACGTTGACCGGTTTCCAGATCAACACCAACAAGCTCGGCGTCATACCTGCGGCAAAGCGCGCCGCGCACACGTACTGGGCGGTCGTCAACAACCCGGGAGGGCCCGGCAACGCGGCTCTCGCCAGGGCCAGCGATCCTGAGATCACGGCCACGGAGGGCGGCGGTGCGGTCACCGTCTCCGTCCCCTTCAACGTCGCTTTCTGCGCCAACATCGCGGCGCGCAACAACGCGGGCACGTCGGTGCCGAACCCCGGCTACGCACAGACCAACATCTCGCCCGCAAGCCCAAACGGGATCGAGGTGCGCACGCACAATGCCAAAGGCGAAAGCGAAGACGCCGATTTCAACCTGATCGTCGTCTGCCCGTAGGCCCGACACCGAAGCGCAGCGCGTTGCCGCGCCATGCGATCGGCAACGCGCTGCACGACGCACTACGCTTGTCCGATGAGCGAGGCGCCACACGGCTTCAAGGAGGGCGACAAGGTCTGGGTCGAGGACGGCGAGGGTCGCCACCACCCCGGCATCTTCGTCGCCGACAACGAAAGCTCCGGCTGGTTCGGCGGTGGTCCCAGCGCCTACGTCGTGCACCCGGAGGCCAAGCAGGCCGAGGTCGTCTCGACCTTCCGGATCACACCGCGAGACGAGTAGGCCGCGAGCTCAGCCCGGCATCCGCGCCTCGACCATGTCGACGCGCTCGCCGCGGAAGGGCACGCCCTCGGCGAGGAGGTGGCGGCGCTGGCGCGCCCCCTTGGCCAAGGAGCCGTCTGCGCGAACCACCCGCCACCACGGCAGGTCGGGATCGTCGCACTCGAAGAGAACGGCGCCGGCGAACCGCGGCGCTCCCGGCGACACGTCCCCGTAGGTCCGGACGAACCCCGGCGGGATGGAGCGCACCCGCTCCATCACCTCCAGAGCCTGACTTCGTGTTTTCTCTCGCATAGCGAGAGAAAACACGAAGTCAGCGGGGGGTGGTGGTGGGGCCGAAGGCGTCGATGATGCGGCGCTGGTACTCGGAGAGCTCCTCGGGGGAGATGAAGTAGGTGGGGGGTGTGAGAAAGAGGCCGTCGGCGCGCTCGGCGGTGGCCTCGACGCGGGCGCGAACCTTGTCGAGGGGGCCCGCCGCGCAGTAGGCCTCGACCATCTCATCGCTGATCGCGGCGGGGACGGCGGCGAGGTCGCCACGGCGGAAGGCCTCGCCGGCGGCGACCGCGTTGTCGGCGAAGCCGTGCAGCTCCCAGAGCGGCATGTAGGTCTTGACCGTGGCGTAGAAGGAGATCGTGCGGCGAGCCATGTCGATCGCGCGTGCCTCGTCGTCGTCGATCGCGCAGCAGACCGTCGGCAGGTAGTCGAAGCTCGCGCGCTCGCGGGCGGAGCGCCGCAGCCCTTCCTCGAAGGAGCTGACCACGACCTCGTCGATCCAGCGCAGGCTCTGGATCGGGTGGCCGATCAGGCCGTCGGCGACGTCGCCGGCCATCCGGCACATGCCGCCCTGCACGCCGGCCGTGTAGATCGGCACCGACTCGCGCGGCGCCGGGTGGGGACGCACCCAGCCCCTGATGTCAATGTCGTAGTAGGAGCCCTCGTAGCGGATCGGCTCCCCCGCGCCGGCCTTCTGCATGATCAGACGCGTCGCCTCGATCGCCTCGCGCAGGTGCGGCGCCGGGCGGCCGTACTCGGCGTTGTGCCAGGTCTCGTTGAGGCGTTTGACGCCTGAGCCGAGCCCGAGGCGGAAGCGGCCGCCCGACATCTCGTCGATGTCGAGGGCGCTGACAGCGGCGATGAAGGGACTGCGGGTGAAGGCCCAGGCGATCCCGGTGGCGACGTCGATGCGCTCGGTCTTGCCGGCGAGGAAGGCGGCCTGCGTCACCGAGGAGCGGAACAGCTCCGGCGCCCAGACGCACTCGACCCCGGCCGCCTCGGCGCGCCGCGTCTCGTCGAGGAGATCGGCGATCGAGGTGCCGATCGCGGCGACCGAGACTCGCTCGAGCGCGCTCAAGCCAGCACGGCCTCGGCGACGCGCTCGCGGTGCCACTTGGCGTCGCCGAACATCGAGGCGTTGGCGCGGCCGCGCTTGAGGAAGAAGTGCAGGTCGTGCTCCCAGGTGAAGCCGATCCCACCGTGGACCTGAATCGAGGCGTCGGGCACGCGCCAGCCGGCGTCGGAGGCGTAGGCCTTGGCCATCGAGGCCGCCTTGGGCAACGACTCCGGCTCGGCGTCGGCGGCCCAGGCGGCGCCGTAGACGGCGGAGCGGGCGTTCTCGGTCTCGAGCAGCATCTGCGCGCAGCGGTGCGAGACCGCCTGGTAGGAGCCGATCGGGCGACCGAACTGCTGGCGGTCCTTGGCGTAGGAGACCGCCATCTCCATCGTCCGTTGGGCGATCCCGGTCGACTCGGCGGCGAGCGCCACGCAGAGCCGGTGGAAGACGGGCATGTACTCCGCGCCGGCAGCCGGCAGGGTGTTCTCCGGCGTCACCCGGACGCCGTCGAAGCGAACCGAGTAGAGCCGGCGGGTGAGATCGATCGAGGTCGCCGGCACAACCGTCACGCCGTCGGCGTCACGCTCGACTAGGTGACGCCCGCCGTCGGCGGTGGCGACCAGCAGGAAGTCGGCGGCGGCCGCATCCATGACCAGCACCTTCTCCCCGTCGAGGAGCACTCCGTCGCCGTCGCCGCGGGCCTCCATCGCAAACTCGCCGACGGCAGCCGGGGTGCCGGCATCCCAGAGCGCCGGCGCGCCGCGCAGCCGCCCCTCGGCCAGCGGCCTGAGGAAGCGCTCGCGCTGCTCGTCGTTGCCACCGTGCGCCAACAGCAGACCGGCGACGGTGCTGGAGAAGAGCGGCGAGGGCGCCAGCGCGTAGCCCATCTCCTCAAAGAGCACAGCGAGGTCGACCACGCCGAGGCCCTGGCCGCCCCACTCCTCTGGCAGCGCCAGGCCCGGCCAGCCCAGCTCGGCCATCTCCTCCCAGTCGGCCCGCTCGAAACCGAGCTCGCTCTCGGCGAGCTCGCGGATCCGCTCGCTCTTGTAGCGGGCGGCGAGGAAGTCGCGCGCGGTCGACTTGATTGCCTGCTGCTCGTCTGTGAGGTCGAAGTACATGACTAAATTCCGCCCGCGTGCTCTGCTTCCACAAGGACGCGCTCACAATCCCCGGCGGTCTCGCGCCCTTGCTCACGCGTCCGCCGCGGGCGGGTGGTCTTCGCTCGAGTCCTCATCTCATCTGGGGGAGGCCGAGCACCCGCTCGGCGATGATGTTCTTGAGGATGTCGGTGGTGCCGCCCTCGATCGAGTTGGCGCGGGAACGGAGAAAGCTGTACTGCCAGGCGCCGCCGGCGATCGCGTGCTCGTCGCCGCGGGAGAGCGGCGCGTAGGTGCCCTCGATGTCGAGCGCCAGCTCGCTGATGCGCTGGTTGATGTCCGCCCACTGCCACTTGCCCAGAGATCCCTCGGGGCCGGGGATGCCCGACTGCATCGTCTTGGTCAGGCCGCGATAGGCGTTGAGCCGCATCGTCTCGGCCTCGATGTGGAGCTGGGCGAGGCGCTGACGGAAGACGGGGTCCTCGGCGGCGGTGCCGCCGTTGACGCGCGTCTCAGTCGCGAGCTTGCCGAGCCGCTTGAGGCTGTTGGCGATCTGCGCGATCGCCCCGAAGGCGAGGCCGGCGCGCTCGTTCATCAGCGTCGTGATCGCCACCGACCAGCCGTTGCCGACACCGCCGACGACGTTCTCGTCGGGAATCCGCGCCTCGTTGATGAAAACCTCGTTGAACTCGCCCTCGCCGGTGATCTGCACCAGCGGCTTGGCTTCGACCCCCTCCTGCTCCATGTCCATCAGGAAGTAGGTGAGGCCCTTGTGCTTGGGCGCCTCGGGGTCGGTGCGGGCGACCAGCATGCACCACTTCGCGTACTGGGCGAACGTGGTCCACACCTTCTGCCCGGTCACCACCCATTCGTCGCCGTCCTTGACCGCCCGGGTTTTGAGCGAGGCGAGGTCGGATCCCGACTCGGGCTCGGAGAACCCCTGGCACCAGATCTCCTCGGCGGTGAGGATCGGCTCGAGGTAGCGGGCCTTCTGCGCCTCGGTGCCGTGGGCGATGACGACCGGGCCGCCCATCGCCAGGCCGAGGACGTTGGCCGGGCTCGGCGCCTCCTGCCGCGCAGCCTCGCCGACGAAGATCGCCTGCTCGATCAGGGTGGAGCCGCGGCCGCCGTACTCCTTCGGCCAGGAGATCCCGGCCCAGCCGGCGACGTGCATCTTCTGCTGCCACTCGCGGCGGAAGGCCATCACCTCCTCGAGGCCGCCGTCCGGCTCGGGCCCGGGATGGTTGGCCTCGATCCAGTCGCGGACCTCGTCGCGGAACTGCTGCTCAGAGGGCGAGAGGGTCAGGTCCATCGGCCGCCGAGCATAGCGACCGGCGACCGAGCAGCCACCCTCAGCGACTGCCGCAGACCACGAGGCCGTATTCCTTGGCCAGCCTGCTGCCGACGCCGAAGATCGCTTCGCTGCTGTGTTTCACCGCCTCGGGATCGTTTTCGGCGACTTCGATCCCTTCTTCCAGCGCGGTGAAGATTTCTTCGATCTTCGCCTCGTCGCCGCTGGGGGCGCCGAGGGCGCGGATTTCTTCTATTTCCCATTCCAGGTTGGGGACGAGGACGCCGCCGATCAGGCCTTCGTAGTCGGCCTTGCTCGGGTGTCGCAGAGTGACGATGCTTTTTTTGTTCTTGCGCAGGTAGGCCGCGAAGCCCTTTTGCAGCCTTGCGTTGCCCTTCGTGCAGATCGCATCGGCCTTCTTGATGAAGGTCGCCTTGGAGAGTGAGCCGGCAGCGATGCTCGAATCGCCCGCTTCCCCGCCTCCGCCGCAGCCGGCGAGAACGAGCACCGTCACGACGGCTGCCAGCGCAATCGCCCCCCTGCTCATGCGGGCAGGTTATCGCGCCGTACCCATAGACGGCAAGCCCGGTGTGCGAAACGCGCCTCAGACCCGCTGAATCAGCGTGCCGGTGCCGAGGCCGCCGCCGCAGCACATCGTCACCAGGCCCATCTCCTTGTCGGAGCGCTCCATCTCGTGCAACAGGGTGGTGATCAGGCGAGCGCCGGTCGAGCCCAGCGGGTGGCCGAGGGCGATCGCGCCGCCGTTGACGTTGACCCGGTCCATGTCGGGATCGAGCTCGCGGCGCCAGGCGGCGAGGACGGAGGCGAACGCCTCGTTGATCTCGACCAGGTCGATGTCGTCCATCGCCATCCCGTTGCGCTCGAGCAGCTTCCTGGTCGCCGGGATCGGGCCGGTGAGCATGATCACCGGGTCGACGCCGACCGTGGTCTGGTCATAGATGCGGGCGCGCGGCTGCAGGCCGAGGGCGTCGGCCTTCTCCCGGGTCATCAGCAGCACGGCCGCGGCGCCGTCGGAGACCTGCGAGGAGTTGCCGGCGGTGACCTTGCCGTCCTCCTTGAAGGCCGGCTTCAGCTGCGAGAGCTTCTCCAGCGAGGTGTCGGGACGGATGCCCTGGTCGGTCGCGTAGACGTCGCCGTTGACCTGGAAGGGAACGATCTCGCGCTCGAAGCGGCCCTCCTCGGTCGCCTTCGCGGCGAGCTGGTGAGAGCGCAGGCCGATCTCGTCGAGCTCGGAGCGGGGGATCTCCCACTTGTCGGCGATCATCTCGGCGGAGATTCCCTGGGGCACGAGGTCGTAGCGCTCGAGCAGCTCGGGGGAGAAGGCCATGCCGTGCTCCTGCATCACCGAGTAGTTGTCGGCGAAGGAGATGTGGCCCATGTGCTCGACCCCGCCGCCGATCGCGACGTCGTGGACGCCGGAGGCGATCAGGGCGGCGGCGAAGTTGACCGCCTGCTGGGCCGAGCCGCACTGGCGGTCGACCGTGGTCGCGGGCGTCTCGATCGGCAGACCGGCCTCGAGCCAGGCGTTGCGGGCGATGTTGACCCCCTGCTCGCCGAACTGCTGCACGCAGCCAGCGACGACGTCCTCGACCTCGGAGGCGTCGATGCCGGCCCGCTCGATCACCTCGGAGTAGGCCTTGGCGAGCAGGTTCGAGGGGTGGGTGTCCTTGTAGTAGCCCTTCTCCTCGTGACCGCGGCCGATCGGGGTCCGCACTGCCTCGACGATGACGACTTCGCGGCCACCGAACTTGCCATTTCCGTTGTCTGCCATGCCGAGCCTCCGATCGATTGACTGGTCAGTCAATCGTACCGCCCGGCGCGCGGGTCCTGTCACGGCAGGGGCCCACCGCCCCTTCCGGTAGCTAAAGCTTCCTCAAGGGCGGTTCCCCTACCGCGCCACCCGCGCGAGGGGCCGTCTGATAGGAACCCGGCCCATGAATGCGAGCGCAGGGTATGAGAGCCCGGGGATAGCTGGCAGCGGGGCGATCGCTACGGGCCTGGCTGCCGTGTCCACCACGACTGCCGACACGATCTTGTTGGCGCGAAGCGAGGCGTCCGCCTGGCGAGCCGAGGAGAAAGTGGTGGCTGCTTGCGCGAAGTTGGAGGGGGGCGATCCCTCGCGGCTGCGCGTCACCACCGATCCCAAGGACCTCAGCGATTGCGACGTGATCGTCGAGGCGATCGTCGAGGAAGTCGAGCCGAAGGGGGAGCTTCTTTCGACCATCGCCGAGGCCTGCCCGAACGCGCAGCTGGCGACGACGACCTCCTCGCTGAGCGTCGCGGCGATCGCCGAGGCGGGCGGGATCGATGGCAAGCTCTTCGGCCTGCACGTCTTCAACCCGGTGCCCAGGATGAAGCTGGTCGAGGTCTGCTTCCCCGACGGCGCCGAGGGCGCGCGGGAGGTGGCGCTGGCCTGGTGCGCGGCGCTCGGCAAGACCGCGGTCGAGGTGCCCGACCAGGCGGGCTTCGTCGTCAACCGGCTGCTCTTCCCCTACCTCTTCGAAGCCGTGCGGCTGATGGAGCGAACCGGGATGGAGGCCGGCGAGGTGGACACCTGCATGAAGCTCGGCGCCGGCCACCCGATGGGCCCGCTCGCCCTGCTCGACTTCGTCGGGCTCGACGTCTCCGAGGCGATCGGCGACGCCCTCTACGCCGACAACGGCGAGATCGCCAGCAAGCCGCCCGGCCTTCTGGTCGAGCTGGTCGGCGAAGGCAAGCTCGGCCGCAAGAGCGGCGCAGGCTTCTACACCTACGACTAGGTCGCTGCAAACCACGACCTGCTCGATTTTCGCGACCTACCTCTTCCCAGCCAAATCCCAAATAACGTCTGCGGGGGAGATTCCCTGCTGGCGCGCTTTTGCCTCGATTTCGTCCCAGGGGAGCTCGGCCTCGGGGAGGTCGTCCCAGCGGGCCAAGTCGAGGGCCTCGACGGCGCCCTTGAGGGCCGGGCCGAGGTGCTCCTCTGAGCGCAGCAGGGCCCGGAGGACTTCAAGCTGCTTGTCGCTCAATCGCACAACCCACATGCGACACCTCCAGGGTTAGGTGGACTGCGGGTTGCCCGGAGAAGCTAGGCGTCGTGGCGGACGGAACCGCTGATGCGAACTGCCTCGATGCGGTTCTCGCGCACCGACTCGACCCGGATCGTGTAGCCGTTGGCGGTGATCGTGTCGCCGCGCTTGGGCAGCCGGCCCAGCTCGCCGAAGACGTAGCCGCCGACCGAGTTGTAGGCATCCGTGTCGACCGGCAGCTCGATCCCCGCGTCGGAGAGATCGCCCAGCGAGACGTGGCCGCGCACGAACCACTCGCCGCCGGCCAGCTGGCGCAGCGCCGCGGCCCGCGGGTCGGTCTCGTCCTCGATCTCGCCCACCACCTCCTCGAGGATGTCCTCGACGGTGACGACGCCGACCGTGCGCCCGTACTCGTCGACGATCACCGCGATCGAGGTGCGCTGCACCTGCAGGTCGTGCAGGAGGTCGTCGAGCGGCCGCGTCTCGGGCACGATCACGGCGTCGCGCACGGCGGGGCCTATCTCGGCGTCCGGCCCGTCGCTCATGTACAGGCGGGCGAGGCTGTTGTTGTGGACGATTCCCTTGACCCGGTCGGGGTTGTCGTCCTCGATCGCGACCAGGCGCGTGTGGCCTGAGGTGACGCAGCGGCGCAGAGCCGTCTCCACCGTCTCGGAGGCGTCGACCGTGACCACGGCGGGAATCGGCGTCATCACCTCGCGCGCCTCCTGCTCGTGCAGGTGGAAGACGCCGCCCAGCATCCCGGCCTCGCCGGGGTCGAGCGTGCCGCCGATCCGCGAGCTGTCGATGATCTGCTTGAGGTCCTCGGCGGTATGGCGCTCTTCGAGATCGCTCGGGTCGACGCCAAAGAGGCGCACGATCGCGTTCGAGATGGCGCTCAGCGCGACGATCACAGGCGCGGTCGCGACGCTGAACCAGTTGAGCGGCCGGGCGACGCGGCGGGCGGTGCGCTCGGCGTGGCTGATCGCCAGCATCTTCGGCACCTGCTCGCCGATGCTGATGTGCACCGCGGTGACGATCGCGAAGGCGATCGCGACCGAGAGGCCGACGGCGACGCCGTGGGAGAAGCCGCCGAAGACCGGCTCCAGCAAGCTGGCGAGTGACGGCTCACCGAGGAAGCCGATGCCGATCGAGGCCATCGTCACGCCGATCTGGCAGGCGGAAAGCGACTCGTCGATCTTGTCGAGCTGCTCGACGACCTCCTCGGCGCCGCTTTCGCCTTCCTCGGCGAGCTGCTCCACCTTGCCGCGGCGGCTGCGCACGAGCGCGAACTCAGCAGCGACGAAGAAGCCGTTGACCGCGATCAGCAGCAGGAGAAGGACGAGCAGCAGGATGCTCATCGCCTATTGCGGCCCGGTACTTCGGGGCAGGTCGTCGTCGGCCATCCGGCGTAGGCAATATAGCCATCCGCTCCGCGGACCCTTCGATAGCTGCCATATTGATCGCCGATGCGGATCGCAAGCCTGGTTCCGTCTGCGACCGAGATGCTCTTCGCGCTCGGGCTCGGCGACAGCGTCGTCGCCGTCACCCACGAGTGCGATCACCCAGATCGGGCGAGCTCGCTCCCGCATCTGACGCGGACCGTGCTGAAGCCGGGCCTGAGCGCGGCCGAGATCGACCGGGCGGTGAAGGCGCGGGTCGCCGAGGGGCGGGCGCTGTACGAGCTGGACGAGGAGCTGCTCGCACGCCTGACCCCCGACCTGATCGTTACCCAAGCCATATGCGCGGTCTGCGCGGTCTCCTATGAGGATGTGGTCGAGGTCGCCGCGCGGCTGCCGGGCGGACCGCGCGTGCTGCAGCAGGACCCGAGCACTCTGGGCGAGATGCTCGAGGACGTGATCCGGCTCGGCGAGGCCACCGGCATTCCCGCCCAAGCACACGAAGTCCGGGGCGAGCTGGAGGGTCGGCTGGCGACCGTGCGGGGCGCCGTCGCCGGCGCCAGCCTGCCGCGGGTGATCGCCCTGGAGTGGCTCGACCCCCCGTTCGTCGGCGGCCACTGGATTCCGGAGATGATCTCGATTGCCGGTGGCGAGGAC
>CAZQET010000212.1:0-1540 GCA_964591825.1 uncultured Conexibacteraceae bacterium | reverse complement strand
CGGCGGCGAGGAGCCCACCTGGGCCGCGTAGTAGAGCCGCAGGCGGCGGCCGCGCCGGGCCGGCGGCGGCGTCCTGGCGACGACCTCGGCGACGAAGCGGTTGAGCTCGGGCGTTGGGATGCGCTCGGCGGCGCGATCGGCGAGGGCGATCGCCTTCGGCAGCAGGTTGGCGACGTTGCGCCCGCGCGTCGCCGAGCTGGTGACGACTTCCGGCCGCAGGCGCAGCTTGCGGGCGGCACGGGCGCGGGCATGCTCGACGTCGGTACGGGTGATGTCCCACTTGTTGAGCGCCAGCAGCGTCGCGCAGCCGGCCCGCATCGCGATCTCAGCGACGCGCAGGTCCTCGGCGGTGATCCCGTCGGCGGCGTCGCAGACGACGATCGCCACGTCGGCGCGCTCGACCGCGTGCTCGGAGCGCAGCTGCGCGTAGTAGTCGACTGTGCCGGCGACCTTGGAGCGGCGGCGCAGGCCGGCGGTGTCGATCAGCACCAGGCGCCGCCCCTCGACCTCGAGCTCGGTGTCGATCGCGTCGCGGGTGGTGCCAGCGCGGTCGGAGACGATCACCCGCTCGGAGCCGAGGAAGGCGTTGACCAGCGAGGACTTGCCGGCGTTGGGCCGGCCGATCACGGCGACCCGGACGGCGTCGCTCTCCTCGGCCGGGTGAGCGCGCTCACCGAGCAGCTCGACCACGCGATCGAGCAGGTCGCCGCTGCCCAGCCCGTGCGCCGCCGAGGCCGCCAGCGGCTCGCCGAGACCGAGGCCGTGCAGCTCGGCGGTGAGGTGCTCGTCCTCGGGCCGGTCGACCTTGTTGGCGACGACGAGCACCGGCACCTCGGCCCCGCGCAGCGCCTTCGCCAGCTCGGCATCGCCAGCTCGCACCCCGGCGCGGGCGTCGACGACGAAGAGCACCACGTCGGCCTCGGCGATTCCCAGCCGCGCCTGGCGCTGCACGTCGCGAGCCAGCTCGGACTCGTCCTCGAGGTCGATACCACCGGTGTCGAGCAGCTCGAAGGCGACCCCGTTCCACTCGCAGCGCACCCGCTTGCGGTCGCGAGTGACCCCCGGCTCGGCATGCGTCACCGCGTCCCGCCCCCCGGCGAGTCGGTTGACCAGCGTCGACTTGCCGACGTTCGGGAAGCCGACCACGGCCACAGTGGGCAGCCGGCTCACACCCCCCACCCCACTCCCGGGTGCAACGTCCTGTCCCCCCAATGAGGGGACAGGACGTTGCACCCTCGGCCGCCCCAGACGGGTGCCCCGCGCTGTCCCCTCTGCAGGGGGAAAAAACGTTGCACCCTGTTCACGTGAGCTTTCGGTTGTGGGCGAGAGCGACGATTTGGGATACGACCTCGTCCAGGGAGAGGTTGGTGGTGTCGAGCTCGACGGCGTCCTCGGCGGGGCGCAGGGCGCTGTGCTCGCGACTCTCGTCGCGGGCGTCGCGCTCGCGCTGGGCAGCGAGGACGACCTCGATGCTCTCTCCCGTCTGGGCGGCGCGGCGGCGCGCGCGCTCCTCGGGCGAGGCGGTGAGGAAGACCTTGAG
>CAZQET010000211.1:0-3199 GCA_964591825.1 uncultured Conexibacteraceae bacterium | reverse complement strand
GTGTCGACGCCGTTGGGGATGACCACGGTCCGCTCGCGCATGCGGGGGAAGTGCCGGCGGACCTCGCTCGCGACGCCCTCGGAGACGGCGACCAGGCGCCCGGCGCGCCCCGGCCGGTAGCACCAGCGCTCGGCCAGCCGGCTCATCCGACGCACGACCCGGGCATTGACCCGGTAGGCGATGCCGGGCCGCGAGGCCCGCGAGGTGCCGGGCACGTCGGCGAAGCCGCGGTGGCAGAAGTGGACGGTGCACACCGACGTCCGGTTGAGGACGATGGCGCCGGTGCTGTGCACGAGGCCGCGGCCGCGCAGCCGGACCAGCAGCGAGGCGGAGATCAGGAACAGCGGGTAGCCGATCGCGAACGGGCGCGAGGGGCCGGGGACCCGGATCCAGCGCAGGTTGGGGTGGGGGGGAAGCGAGCAGGTCCAGGCGATCACCGTGACCCTGTGGCCGGCATCGAGCAGGCCGGTGATCAGGACGGTGAGCTGGCGCTCCATGCCTCCTTCGGGCCCGATGTCGTTGGCAACGATCGTCACCTCGGGCGTCGCCCCATGCGCCGGCTCAGGCATGCGCGACCTCGGTCAGGCCGGCGGCGAGGCGGTCGGCCATCGCCGGCGCGCCGAACCGCTCGCGGCAGCGGCGCTTCCCCGCCGCCGACATCGCCGCCCGCCGCTCGGGGTCGGCGAGCAGCTCCTCGATCGCGGTGGCCAGCGTCTCGGGCCGGCCGTCGTCGACCAGCGTGCCGGTGACCCCCGGCTCGACGATGTCCAGCGGCCCGCCCTCGCCGATCGCGACGACGGGGACCCCGGCGGCCATCGCCTCGAGCAGGACGATTCCGAAGGGCTCCCCCTGCGAGGCGTTAACCGCAACGTCCATCAGCTCGAAGTAGGGGGTCGCGTCGTCGACCTGGCCGGCGAGCGTGACGAATCCCGAGAGCCCCAGCCGCGGGACCATCCGCTCCAGCTCCGCCGCGTACTCTGGGGACCGCCCGTAGGCATCGCCGCCGACCAGCAGCCCGTGGACGTCCAGTCCCCGCTCGCGCAGGCGCGCGAGAGCGGCGAGGAAGCGGTCCTGTCCCTTCCACGGCTGCAGCCGCCCGACGATGCCGGCCACCGCTCGCCCGGGCGGTATCCCGAGCCGCTCGCGCAGGTTCGCGGCGGTCCCGGCCCGGACCACCGTCAGGTCGATCCCCGGATTGACGACGAAGGCGCTGCGGCGCGGTCGCAGAGATTCCTGCGCTTGGCGGCAGGCGGCTGAGGAGCAGCCGACCGCGCGCGCCGGCAGCAGAGTGGCGAGCTGGTCGACCCAGTGCCCGCCCGGTATCTGGTGCTGCCACCAGACCACCCGGCCGCCCATCCCCGCGATCCTCGCGGCGGGCGCTCCATATATGTGCGCCTTGGCGCTCCAGCAGAGCACCAGGTCGGGCTGGAGGCGGCGCAGCGCGGCGGCGAGGCGGCGGACCGCCGTCATCGTCGCTCGCGGCTGGCGCAGCCTGCCCGCCGGCACCACCTCGGCGTCGATCCCCAGCGCGGCCACCTCCCCGGCGAAGCGGCCCGGGCCGAGGAAGACGACGGCCGGCTCGAGGCGGCTGCGATCGCAGTGCCGCAGCGCCATCCAGAGCATCTCCTCGGCGCCGCCGAGGCGCTCGCCCCAGGGGGCGACGATCGCGACCCGCAGAGTCATCGGCGCTCCGGCAGCGCCGCCAGCAGCCTGGTGGCGATCACCGGCCAGTCGAACTCCCGCTCGTAGAGCTCCCTCGCGGCGGCCCCGGCGGCCCTTCTCCTGTCAGGATCCTCGCCGAAGGCCACCGCCGCGCGGGCGAACCTCCCGCGGTCGCCCACCGCCGTGAGGCGCAGCGCCGGCGACGCGTCGCGCAGGACCCTGTCTGTCAGCGGGCCGACCGTGCCGACCACCGGCAGCCCGTGCTGCAGGGCCGCCATCAGCGAGCCGCGCCGGGTCGAGACCCCGTCGCTGAGCGGCGCCAGGAAGAGGTCGGAGGCGGCAAGCTTGGCGGCGAGCGCCTCGCCCTCCAGGAAGCCGGGCATGCGCACCTCGACGGATGGGTCGATGCCGTCGAGCCGAAGGGTGTCGGCGCCCAGGTTGAGCAGGACGACCGTCCGTCCGGATCGCGCCAGCGCGTTGACGGCGTCGACCACGTACGCGCCCAGCCAGCTCTGGTGATCGCGGCCAAGGCAGCTGACCAGGAGCGTCCCGTCGCCGATCCCAAGGCGCTCCCTCTCTGCCCCCCGCCGGTGCCTGGCGTCCGGGAGGTTCGACCCGACGGGCAGGTGCCGGGTGCGCCGCCGCGGGCGGCGCGGGGCGAGGCTCCGCGCCCACGGTTCGATCGAGGTCAGGACGACGTCGGAGGAGCGGCGCAGGGCCGCGAGCTGAAAACGCTGCCAGAGGCCCATCAGCGTCCAGCGCCAGGAGGTCATCGGCACGTGCGGCTCATGCACCATCAGCGCCACACCCGGCCCCCGGCCCCCGGCTCTCATCGCCAGCAGGTAGGCCGGCAGCCAGGGCGCGAAGCCGCGGCGTCCGTAGCAGAACGGGCTGTATTGGATGACGGCGACCGTGGAGCGCCGCTGTCCCCGCAGCCGTCGCCAGATCGGCAACGAGCGCCCGAATCGCCGCGCCCCTGGGCCGCCGGTTTGGACCCGCAGCGCCGTCACGCGAACCTCGCCGGCGGCGAGCGCTCGGCAGATGCGCTCGGTGTGGTCGCGGATGCCATCGACGATGTGCCCGCGGTCGCCGTGGATGACGATCAGGCGCTCGACCATCACGCCGCGGGGGCGTTGATCGGAGCTCCGGTCCAGCCCGCCCGCGAGGCTGGGCGCGCCAGCGTGCGGCTGCCCGGACCGAGCAGCCAGTAGGAGAGCACGCCCGCCGCCAGCCAGAGGTAGGGCGCGCCCGGTGTGGTCGCGGTGCTGATCCCGGCGAACCAGGTGGCGAAGAGGGCGAACAGCGGCGCCGCCACGGCGGTCAGCAGGACGCGGGTTTCCCGGTCCTCGATCCGCCTGATCCTGCTGACGCTCAGGTAGAGCAGGACCAGGGTGAAGCCGAGCATCACCGCCAGGCCGGGGATCCCGGCCTCAATCAGGAGGAAGGTCGGCTCGCTCTCGCCATTGAGGCCCTTGTGCGGCCCGCCGCCGAAGCTGCCCGCTGGGCCGCTCGAGCCGATGCCAGCGCCGAACGGGAA
>CAZQET010000210.1:0-8477 GCA_964591825.1 uncultured Conexibacteraceae bacterium | reverse complement strand
CCTGGTTTGGCAGCGGTTCGGGGTCGGTGAAGGCGCTGGGCTTTGCCTCCTTGGAGGGGCTTTCCTCCTTTGCCGGGCGTGGCGGTTTGCCTTCGGTGCTTTGCTTGGGCTTGGCGGTCGTGGTGCTCGTCTTTGCGTTGGCCGCGGTCGCGGTGCTCGTGTTTGTGGCGGAGTCGCTTCCTCCTGCGCAGCCGGGCAGGGCGAGGAGGCAGGCGAGGGCGAGGGTCGGCAGGGCTGCTTTGGCCCTCATCTGCGCTTCCGGTGTGCTCTTCGGTGGTGGCGCGGATGGTGGCGGGCCTGGGCGCTTCTCCCCCGCCCGCCTTCGCGGGTCAGAGCCTGTGCCTCGGAGGCGCCGAGCCTCGTGACGGGAGCAGTGGCCGGGACCCCAGCGCTCGAGGCACCCTGCCCGCCCGAGGGCCCAGAGGGAGAGGCGCTCGCCGCAAGCCCCAGCGGCGGCAGCGCCGCGCTCGAGGCGGCTCCCGGCGGATAGGCGTAAATGCTCGCCCTCGTGCTGATCCCAGAGGTGACGTAGACGCGCCCCTGGGTGGAGGTGGGCGAGTTGTCGACCGCCAGGCCGGAGGGCTGAGCGTCCACCACGTTGTATTTGAGGCGGCCTTTGTAGGAGCCGGTGGAGTCAAAGACGTCAACCGTCGCCTGGGGGTGCTCGGAGTACTGCGGGCCGAGGGTGTCGATCACGTAGACCTCGCCGCTCGTGTTGTCGACCGCCACGGCGGAGTCGATGAGCGAGCCGAAGCCGCCGGGGGGACCGCTGATGGTGGCGTAGGGGGCGGTGGTGCTGATCGCCGGGTCATAGATCTCGACCACGTTGGCGGCGGCGTCGGGGACGTAGATCCGCCCCGCCGTGGAGCTGTAGGCCGAGACTGCGACCCCGTAGCCGTCGGTGAGCGTGCCTTCGCCGATCCGGCGCAAGAGCGTGCCGGCGGAGTCATATTCGGCGATCGAGGTGCGATCGTCGACGAAGACGTGCCCTGAGGAGGAGGTGGCGACCCCGGTCGGTTCGGCGGTGTCGAAGATCGGGCCGGGGGCAAAGCCCGAGACGGGACCGAACTTGGCGACGTTTCGGTGGTAGTTGTTGACGTAGAGGTTGTTGGAGCCGTCGAGAGCTAGTCCGCAGGGCCCGTCCAGAGGGTCCTCCCCCGCCAGCTGGGTGAGGTAGCCGGTGGCGCCGTTGGTGGGCGAGGCGGCGTAGTTGGCGGAGGGGCTGTAGAGGTCGATCACGTGGTGGTAGTAGTCAGAGACGTAGAAGCGGCCCTGGGAGTCGACGCCGAGGCCGCAGGGGCCCTGCAGTTCGCCCGAAGGGGGCGGCGTGGAGCCGGCCGAGCTCGGCGTGAAGACGAAGAGCGGGTCGTTTGAGGCAGCTTGGGCGGCGGGGGCCAAAAGCGCCAGCGCGGCGAGGGTGATCGTGATCGCAAGGGCTCGTCTCATCGGCTCCTCCTCTTGTGCGAGCTCTCGTGCTTCGCGCACTGCCCGCGCAGGGTGGTGTTGAAGATCGCGCCGCGGTTGTTTTGGGCGAGCGCTTTGACCGAGGCAAGCGGCGGGAAGGCGCAGATGTTGGAGGAGTTCTGAAGCAGCCCTCGTCTGCCGCCGTCGAGGATCATCGTGAAGCGTTCGATCGGCGCGTCGGGCAGGTTGTCAAAGAAGGCACGAATGCCGCCCTTGGCGGGGCCGATCTTGCCTTCGACGACGATTCGGATCGCGCCGGAGTGAAGGTCGGCGACCAGGTCGGGGGCCTTTTGCTTTGAGGAGCGCAAATACACGTCTCCTCTGAGCGGGGTGTCAAAGAGCGGCGTGTAGGCGACGGCGTGGCCGTAGACGGAGTCCGCTGGGCACTTTTCGGCTTCAAAGGCGCGCGGCGCGCAGACCTCTCTGATGTGGTTCTGGGCGAGGAACTCAGAGTGGGGCATCACGACTTCGATCCGCTTCAGGTTGGAGTCCTTTGCCCCACGCGAGGCGAAGGTGGCGCGCAGCTCGGGGTAGGCGGCGCGGCGCACTCCACCGCGCAGGCGGATGCCGAGCTTCGGGCGAAAGCCGAGGGTGAGGCAGTTGAGCAGCTGGAAGTGGCGTTCCACAGTGGCGGTGGAGTCATCGGCGGGCGTGGCGAAGCTGGCGCCCGAGCCGCGCACCGTTGAGATCAGCTTCGAGGCTTCACAGCTGGAGGGATTGTGGGCGAACTGGGGGCGGTCCATGTAGATGCGGATGTCCCTGAGGTGAAGCGGGACGCCCTCGACGATGTGGGGGATCGGGTCCGATGCGCGGGAGTCGATCTGCAGCTGGGCCGTGTGGGGATCGATGTCGAAGGCCGATCTGACCACGATCGTGCCCAGGTCAAAGGGCCCGACCTTGGCCGAGTTCATCGCCACCACCGAGAGCGGCGCCCCGTGGTAGGGCCCCGCCAGGTAGATCCGCCCCGGGGCGTAGGTGAGCGCGTCGCCGACCCCGTAGCCGCTTTCTATGTGGCCGACCTGGGAGGCAACCGGGCAGAAGGGATCCTTCGCCTCGATGTCTTGGTCGGGGCAGAAGGGGATCCCGGCGATCTTGCCGGTGATCCCCTTGGGCAGCACCAATGAGTAGCCGGTGAGCTCCTGTTCGGTGTCCTTGCGCGAGAGCCGCACGTAGTAGGGGGTGTAGGAGCCGACGTTGGCGTTGACGCCGCCGGTCACCACTTCCGGAGAGAAGGGGGCAACTGCTCCCCCCGGGCAAGGTCCGCCGCCTACGCCCGAGCTGATCTGTGAGGCGTTGCTCGAGTGCTTTTTGCCCGGACCCGCCCAGGGGACGAGATCGATCTGGGTGGGAGCAGGACCGCAAGCGTCCGGGGTGATCAGCGGCGCCCGCTGACCCGTTCTGAAGTTGACGTTCAGGTCGGTGTAGGGGAGCTGGGGGAGGTCTTCGAAGGTGGCGGTGAGCTGACCGGTGCCGGGGTCGGGCACCAGCTCGCCGGCGACCTTGACGAGGATCCCGCGCTCAGGCGAGCGGGCAACCAGATAGACGGCGAAGAGGGAGTCAAAGGGGTTCTCCGCACCCGGTGTCGCCGTTTCTTTGTCATCTGGCTGGGCCAGGTAGATCGCGCCTTGCACCAGCTCTTCGAAGAGCGGGCTGTGCAGGGTGAAGTCGCCGATCTTCGAGCCGTTGGGACAGCCGGTTCCCTCAGGGCCCGCGGCCGTCTCTTGTGAGTACTGGGCCGGCGTGCAGCCGATCAGCCCGGCGCCCAGCGAGGGGTTGATCGTCACCCCTTCGGGCAGGGTGACGGTGGCGGTGCGCGTCTGGGATGGGAGCTGCTGTTCGGGGTTGGTCAGCTGCGGGGTTTCGTTGGACAGTCGGAAGTTGAAGCCCGAGGGCGAGGAGGCGTGGGTGTCGGTGAGGAAGCCTTCTGTGGCTGGGGCGAAGGAGAAGCTCTGGCAGCCTTCCTCGTCCAGTGGCGTGCCCGCTTCGCGGTTCTGCGCGGCGGCGGTGGCCTCTGCGGGCTGCTGCCAGGCATCCGCCGTGGCGGCGAAGGAGAGTGGCCCCTGGCATGAGGTTGGCAGGGTGAGGAAGGCAAGCGGCGCCGAGCCGGCGCTCTGGGGGGAGCCCACCGAGTGCTTGCAGCGCCCGAAGCCCGGCTCTGTCTCGTTCAGGCAGTTGCCGCGCTGATCGTCGTGCGATGCCCCCCAGGGCACTCCCCACAGCGAGACGTCGAGGTGGGTGATGCCAAGCGACTGGGGGACGTTGGAGGCGTCGAGGTGCAGGGTGTAGGAGCCTTGGGCGTCGGTGTGGATCTCGAGGGCGAAGACGAGCGGCACGCCAAAGGGGGAGGCGGCGAGCTGGGCGGCCACCCCGTTGGGCGGGGTGAGCTCGAAGAGGCCGAAGCTGCGCGGCTGCCCGCCGGAGAGGCTCGAGGAAAGCTCGATCGTCCCCACCTGGGAGCGATCGGGGCAGCTCTCGCCAGAGAGGCTCTCTTCAAATGGAGATGAGCGCGGGGTGAGGAATTCGGCGAGCTTGCAGCGGTCGATCACTCTGGGATTGAGCAGCAGGCCCGGCGGCATCGTGATCCCCAGGTCGCGCAGGTTGCCGTCAGGGACCGGGATCCCGGGCTCGCCCTCGGCTTCGCCGCCTTCGCTCAGGCCGAGGCCGAGCTCGAGCTGGTAGGGGTGGGTGCCGGCCACGTTGGCGGTCGCTCCCCCTTCGGCGATCGCCCTAGCCGAGAAGCCTTCTTCGCCGGCGAGAAAGCCGAAGCCGTGGGTGGTGGTGAAGGATCCCGCGGCTTCGGAGGTCCCAGAGGCGTTGATTGCCACGAGGCGGAAGTCATACGTGGTGTCGGGGCTGAGGCCCGAGAGCGCCGCGCGGGCGGGGTGGGTTTCTGAGTCCGCGCCGGTGGTGGTCGTCGCGGTCAAGGCGCAGGGATTGGAGCCGCAGGGCCCCTGGGCGCCGTACTCGAAGCGAAACGTCGTCGCCTGGCCTTCGGGGTCGACCGTGCCGACCAGCAGCGCCGAGACGCCCTGCACGTCGGTCGCTTGGATCGGGCCGAGGGTGGGCTTGGCGGCCTGGGCGGCGGGTGCGAGGATGGCCAAGGCCACCGAGGCCGCGAGGCAGATCGCCAGCGCACGCCTCACCGCCCGCCTCCCCTGTGACGCCGGCGCCTGCTCTTGCCCGCGTGATGGTGAGGGTGTTTCTTGTGCTGGCCCTTGCCCTTCTTCTTGGCGCCGTAGCGGGCATAGGAGACGGCAGGGTTGCCGCGCCCCGATAGCAGCGTGGTCAGGGTCGGGTCGATCGGTTCGGGCGGCAGCACCTGGCAGGCATCGCCCTCGCAGGGGATCGGCGGCGGGGACTCTGTGAAGCCGCCGCCCACGCGGGCGTCATAGAGGTCCTGGGCGCCGGGGTCGGCTGTTATCAGCGAGGCGCCGGTGAGAAAGAAGGCATCGGCGCCGTCGGCGGAGGCGTCGATGAAGCTCGAGGCGACGGGATCGTGCCCGGAGGAGATCAGTGAGAGGCAGCCGCCGGCCCTGGCGCAGCTGCCCTCGCCCTGGGCCTCCCACTCATAGGCGTCCTTTATCCCGGCGCCGCTGATGTGTTCGGTGTTGACATCGGTGGGGACGAGCGCGTCGGCGGAGTCAAAGAAGACGCGCTTGGCGCCGTCGGTGAGGACGCGGGGCTTGTAGGAGTGGGTTGAGAAGGGGGCGCTGCCGTTGGCGATCGCGCCGGGGACCCCCGATGGGCCGATCGGGCGCGCGTTGGTGGGGTTGCAAGAGACGCAGGTGAGGCTTGGAGTGCTCGCGTCATAGAGGAAGAGCTCGGAGTCGGCTTCACCGGTGGCGAGGTCGGTGTTGTCATAGCCCGTGAGCGCTTCAGTGGAGCCGAAGAGGAGCTCTGTGCCGTCGGCAGATACCCGCGCCGTGCCGGTGGTGGGCGGCCAGTTGGCTGCTTCGGCGGCTTCTGCCCCGGCTGCCACTGTGGCGCTCGTGCCTTCCTGCCAGCGCTTCAGGGCGCTGGCGTCCTGGAAGTAGACGACGTTGCCGTCGGCTGAGGCGCCGAGCACTCCGGCCACCCCACCCGAGGGGGTTATGTCGGTGGCGTGCCCCGAAGCGGTGGTGTAGCGGTAGAGGTGACCTGACTTGAGGAAGAAAGCGACGGTTCCGTCGGCAGAGGCGACCTGAAATCTCCCCCCTCCCCCCGCGTCGGCGTCTGCCTGCACGGTTTGGGTGCCGCTTCGCAGATAGAGCTTTCCTTCATCGGTGAAGTAGACGCGAAAGCCGTCCTCAGAGACCGCGCCGGCCTGGGCGGCGAGCGCCGCTCCAGGGGTGCCGGTGCTTTGCGCTGGCAGTAGGTTGAGGAGCGTCAGTCCGGCTTTGCCCGCTGTGTACTCATAGAGATTCTGCTTTGCCTGGTCACAGCCTTCGCCCTGGGGCACCTGGGTGGCATTGGCGCTCAGCTTCGCGCAGCTGGAGAGCACGACGTGGCCGAGGTCGGCAGAGGCGCCTTCCAAGCGCAGGTCAAAGTGGGCGGGGCCGATCGTCAGAAAGCCGGCACTGGCGACGCCGAGCAGGGCGGCGAAGGATCCACCTTCGCGCAGGTAGTACTGCTCATAGCCCGGCAGGGCGTCGGTGCCCGCAAGCGGCAGGTTGCCGACCGTGCAGGAGCCCGCCTCGCAGTGTTCGCCGTTTGCCATCAGCCCCCGTTCGAGGTCTTCTGAGAAGAGCTGGTAGGGGACGCCCTCGTCTTCGCTTTGGTAGGCGATCGGGGCGGTGATGTTCTCGGTGGACCAGCCCGAGGAGGTGCGGGTGGCGATGTATTGGCTGCCCAACGGCCCGCCCTGCCCGCCGGCGAAGGAGGCAAGCGAGCCGTAGGTGGCCGCTCCTCCTTGGGCTGCGGCCTGCAGCACTCCCCCACCTGCGATCGCGCCGGGGCCTTCGACCTGGCCGCCGTTCTTCTCGGGCGGGGAGACCATCTCCCAGCCGCGCGAGTCGGCCAGCACGCCGCCGGCTTTGGCGAAGGTTGTGAGCGTCTCGGTCGGGCCGGTGGTGGGGCTTCCCGGGTCTGAGTTCTTTGCCACCACGCGGTAGCGGTAGGTGGTGGCCGCGGCGAGGCCGAAGAGCTGGCGGGAGACGGTGAGCGGTGTGGCGCCGAGGCCCGCTTCGCCCGAGGCGGGAGAGCGCAGGGCGCCGGTGAAGCCGTTTTGCTCATAGGCCGCCTCGCTCACGTACTCGAAGTGGTAGGTGGTGAAGGAGCCGTTGGGGTTGATCTGGGCGCTCAGCTTCGCCGCTTCGGAGCTGACGGCCGAGGCGTAGGTGGCGCCGATGATCGGCGGGCCGGCGCCAAGAGCAGGGGAAGCACCGAGCGCGAGGGCGCTCAGCGCGAGTGCGCCGCCGCCAAGCAGGCGAAGGCGCTTCGCTGCGTTGGCCACCTGCGGCCCTCCTCCCTAGCCCGCCGCGCGGCGGTGGGCCTTTTGGTGGCGCGAGCCGTGCTTCTTCTTGTGCTTGGGAGGACAGCTTGCCTTGAGCAGCGGGTGCTCGACGTAGGTGTCGCCGTTGTGGGCGGCGTACTTGACCGTGGCGCGCTGGGGGGAGGCGCAGATGTTGGTCGAGTTCTGCAGGAGGCCCTTGGTAGAGCCCTGCAGCTGCAGGGTGAACTTAGAGAAGGGGGCATCGGGGATGAATTCGAAGCTGTTGCGAAGCCCGCCGTTGATCGAGTCGGTGCGCCCCGCGGCTTCCAGGCGAAGCGGCTGGTAGGCGGGACCGCGCAGGTCGGGGACCAGGTCAGGCAGCTTGTTGTCAGATGCGCGCAGGTAGACGTTGCCGCTCAGCGGGTAATCGAGCAGCGGTGTCTGCACGCTGGCCTGGCCGTAGACGGCTCCCGCCGGGCACTGATCGGCGGCGAACTGCACGCGGGTGCAGATCGTGCGGATGTGTTCTTGGGCGAGGAACTCCGAGTGGGGCAGGGCGACCGAGACCGAGGCGATGTTGGCGTCGCCTTCGGGCATCGTCAGGACCGCGGTCAGCTTCGGGTAGCGGCCGCGCTTGACCGGGCCCTTGAGGTCGAGCGTCATCTTCGGCTTGAAGGCGAGCGCTTCGCATTCGGCGAGCTGGAAGCGCACCGAGAGCGGGATTGAGACGCCCAGAAGAGACGTGCTCTGCCCGTCGACGGAGCTCGGATCGCAGGAGGTGCCGTTCTGGGTGAAGCCCTGCCGATCGAGCGAGAGGTCGATCGTGCGCACGTCGAGGGGAATGCCCTTGAGCGAGGCGGGGATCGGGTCCGATTCGGTGGTGATCTTCGCGGTGGCCGGATCGACGTGCACCGCCACCCTCGTCACCACCGTGCCGAGGTCAAAGGGGCCGGCGACCGCCGGAGTGATGATCGCGAAGGAGAGCGGAGCGCCTTTATATGGCCCTGCGAGATAGACCTTGGCCGGGGCGTAGTAGGGGGCGGGGCCTGCTCCGGCGCCGGCCACGACGCTTCCGACCTCAGAGCCCTGTGGGCAGCTGGGGTGGGCCTGCTCTTCTTTACCGCTCTTTGCCGCGGCACCGCTCAGCGCCCCATCGGAGCACTGCTCGATCCCGGCC
This sequence comes from uncultured Conexibacteraceae bacterium, assembly GCA_964591825.1. Lineage (GTDB taxonomy): Bacteria > Actinomycetota > Thermoleophilia > Solirubrobacterales > 70-9 > VRUE01. The sequence goes on along the minus strand of CAZQET010000210.1, from coordinate 426 downwards.
AGCTTGCCGACCAGGCCCTGAGGTGGGCTGACCGTCACCGAGGAGAAGCCCTGGGTGCCGTCGTTTCTCCTCAGGTGAACCACGAAGGGGCTGTGGGCGCCGGCGATCGGGGCGATCGTGCCGGCATCGAAGGATGGTGAGAAGGGCTGCTGGCTTGCCTTCGTCGCGCAGCTTCCCCCCGGGCCCTGGGAGATTTCATAGTCGTCGTGGGTCGTGACCGGTTCGGTTCCAGACCACGGCGTCAGTTGCGAGACGGTCGAGTATTCCCCGCAGGTGGGCGGGGTGCGAAGCGCGCCTCTGGAGCCGCCGAAGAAGTCGAGCTTGAAGTCTTCGAAGGGCAGCTGGGGGTTTTCGTCGAAGGTCGTGGTCAGCTGGCCGGTGTTGGGATCGGTTTCGACGTGGCCGGCGAGCTTGATCAGGGCACCG
>CAZQET010000209.1:0-13137 GCA_964591825.1 uncultured Conexibacteraceae bacterium | reverse complement strand
TATGCGAGAGAAAAGACGAAGTCAGCGGGTGGTTGTCGGTCATGCGGCCTCCGCGGCGCCCACTCCACCGGGCTCGAGGACGACGCTCCAGGCCTCGTCGGAGTCGCTGCCGGTCACGGTGCGGGCGATTGCCGCCATCGGCGCGCGCGCCTTGAGCAGGATCTCGTCGAACTCGTCCTTGGGGTCGGACTGCATCACGATCGCGCCGCCGGCGCCGATCGTCGTCCGTCCCGGCCGCAGCACGATCGTGCGGATGACGATGCTGAGGTCCATCGTGCCGTCGAGCCCGAACCAGCCGATCGCGCCCGAGTAGACGCCGCGCGCCTCGGCCTCAAGGTCGTCGATGATCTCCATCGTGCGCAGCTTCGGGGCGCCGGTCATCGAGCCGCCGGGGAAGCAGGCACGGGTCAGCTCGGGGGCGCTGCGGTCGGCCGGCAGCCGGCCCTCGACCGTGGAGATCAGCTGATGCACGGTCGCGTAGTCCTCGACGACCATCAGCTCGGGCACGGCGACGCTGCCGACCTCGCAGACGATGCCGAGGTCGTTGCGCAGCAGGTCAACGATCATCAGGTGCTCGGCGTAGGTCTTTTCGTCGCTGGTCAGCTCGGCTTTCAGCGCCGCGTCCTCGGCCGGATCGGCGGAGACCCGGGTCGTCCCCTTGATCGGCCGCGCCTCGACCCGGCGCTCGCGATCGAGCGAGAGGAAGCGCTCCGGCGAGGAGCTGACCACGGCGACCTCACCCAGCTTGAGGAAGGCGGCGAAGGGCGCCGGGTTGGTGCGGCGCAGGTTGCGGTAGAGGTCGAAGGGGTCGGGTTCGGCCGCGGTCGAGAGCTGGTCGGTGAGGCAGACCTCATAGGACTCGCCCGCGGCCAGCTCGGCCCGCGAGCGTTCGATGTCGGCGAGGTACTGGCTGCGGCCGCGGCCGCAGCCGAACTCGACGTGGTCCGCGCGCGGATCGCCGAAGGGAGGATCGGTCGGTGAGGGATCGGCCGGCACAGCGGCGAGGACCGCTTCGACCGCGGCCTCGGCATCTTCGAGCCAGCGCTCCCCCTCCGCCTCCTCGCCCTCGCGGCAGAGCGTGATCAGGTGGGTGCGGCCGTGCACGTGGTCGACCGCGACGAGGCGGTTGGCGAGCATCAGCACCGCGTCGGGGACGTCGGAGCGGTGCACGTTGGGCGAGCCGCAGTCGGCCTTGAGCTCGTAGCCGAGATAGCCGACGAAGCCGCCGAGCAGACCAGGGGCACCGTCCGGAGCGCCGACCGCGCGCCGGTCGAGCTCGCGGTCGAGCACTTCGAAGATCGAGCCGGGCACCGTCTCCTCCCCCGTCGCGGTCTCGACGGTGACCGCGGCCTCGGCGACCTCGTAGCTGAGCACGCAGCGGTCGGCGCCGACGCTCGTCCCCAGGTAGGAGGTCCGGGCCAGCCGGGTCGGGGCGTCGGCGCTGTCGAGCCAGAAGGCGTGGGACTCGGCGGCGAAGAGGCGTCCGAAGAGGGCCTCGGTTGAGGGTTCGCCGTCGAGCGAGCGCAGCTGCAGCCGGGTGCCGGAGGTGGCCCGGGCGCGGTGCTCGCCGCCGCGGCGGCGCGGCAGGTCGGGCCGCCGGCGCGGTGCCGCCGAGCGGCTCGGCTTGCGCTGCTCGGCGAGGGCGTAGAAGTTGCGCACCAGGGCCTGGCCGTGGGCGGTCTCCACCGACTCGGGGTGGAACTGGACGCCCCACATCGGCCGGCGCCGATGTTCGATCCCCATCACCACGCCGTCGTCGGCCCAGGCGCAGACGTTGCCGTCCGGCCCCATGCCGGTGATCGCCAGCGAGTGGTAGCGGACGACCGAGAAGCCCTGTGGGATGCCCTCGAAGAGACCGGCGCCTTCGTGGTAGATCTTGCTGAGGCGGCCGTGCATCGCCTGCGGCGCGCTCGAGACCTGCCCCTCGAGCACGTTGCCGAGCCCCTGGTGGCCGAGGCAGATACCGAGCACCGGGGTCTCGCTGAAGCGGAGGATGTCGTCGCAGACGCAGAAGTCATGCCAGCGGCGCGGGGTGCCCGGCCCGGGCGAGAGGACGATCGCGTCGAAGTCCCAGCGCTCCAGCGCCCGCCAGGAGACGGCGTCGTTGTCGACCACGATCGGCTCCTCGCCGGAGACCCCGGCCAGCAGGTGAAAGACGTTGTAGGTGTAGGAGTCGTGGTTGTCGACCAGCAGCGTCCTCATGACACACCTCGTTCGCGGCCCGATCGACGCGGACTCGAACGACCGGCGATCACGGCGACGATCGGGCCGCTCACCGGACCGTCTCCAGCCCCAGCCCCCGGGCGCCCTGGGCGAGCGCCGCCTGGATCGCCGCCTGCACGTGCGGCGGCCGCTCCTCGGCCACGTACCAGCGCGAGAGGTGGGCGACGTATTTGGCCAGTGGGCTGACGTCGAGCCGCGCGACCGCCTGCTTCAGATGGCGCCGGTACATCTCCGACTGCACGACCGCGAAGCGGTAGTCGGCGTCCTCGGCCAGCTCGGCGGCGGCGCCGGGGCCGGCGCCGTTGTGGGCCCGAGCCCGAGCCAGGTCCCAGCCGAGGCTCTGCTCGGAGCGCAGCAGCTTCTCCGGCTCGAAGTCAAGCGGTTTGGTGTTGGTGTGCAGGAGGAAGTAGCCGAGCGCGACCTGGGGGACGATCGCTTCAGCGGCGGGGTGGCGCTCGCGCACCCCGGCGCGCTCCTCCTCGGCCTCGAGCGCAGCGTCGATCCACTCGGCCAGCTCGTCGATCAGCAGCGCGTTGCGCTTGCTCGAGGAGACCGACTCGGCCTGTTTGGAGACCATCCCATGAAAGACGTCGTGGGCGGGGTGGTTGATGTCGGCGCCGGCCCCCTTCTCCATCATCAGGTCCATCAGCTGGCGCCGGCAGGTGACGTGGGCCACCCACTCCAGGCCGCAGACCTGGATCGAGGTCGTGTCCTCGAGGCCGGGCGCCGCCATCCAATAGGCGAGCGCCCGCATGTGCTGGGTCGGCAGGCCGTCGGCGCGCAGCAGCGGCATTTCCTCCAGCTCCTCGCGGTCGGTGAGGTAGATGACGGCGCCGTCGGGGCGGCGCTGCAGCATGCCGTGCTCGAGCCCGAGGTTGGAGAGCTCGGCGACCTCGGGCAGGAAGTCGGACTCGAAGAAGACGCGGTCGAAGGAGATCCCCAGCCGGGCCAGGGTCTTGCGCTGCCCCGAGATCACCCAGGCGCGGGTCTTCGACCAGAGCTCGATCGCCTCCTGATCGCCGTCCAGCACCCGCTGCAGCAGCTCGTCGGCGGAGTCGTGGTGGACGTCGAGCTCGCGGGTCAGCGAGGTCGCCGGGTTGTCGTCGCGGCCGGTCAGCGAGGGACCCGCCTTGACGTACTCGGCGTAGCAGGCGCCGACGAAGTGGTCGCTCTTCTGACCGTTCTCGAGCGCGCCGGAGGTGTGCTTGCCGCTGCGCACGACGCCCGCCATCGCCTCGCCCATGCTGCGGCCGACGTCGCAGATGATGCTGCGGCGCTCGACCTTGCCACCCGCCTCGGCGAGGGCCGCGCCGAGCGCGTTGCCGAGCGCCAGATTGCGCAGGTGGCCGATGTGGAGGGCCTTGGTCGAGTTGGCGTCCCAGAAGTTGAGCGCGTAGCGGCGACCGGCGGCGATGTCGGCGTTGGCGGAGTCGGCGGCAGCGCCGGAGGTGAGGGCGGCGCCCGTCGACTCGACCCACTCCGCAGAGAGCACCGCCCGCACCTGGCGCTCGTCGCGGTCGACGCGCTCTATGAGGGGCTCGCGCTCGATTCGATCCAGGGCCGCGAGCGCCTCGGCGTCCTCCTGCCAGCCCTTGACGCAGGGCACGAGCATCAGGTCGTGATCGGTTTGGGGCTCATACGGCGCCCGCGCCGCCCAGAGCGGCCGTTCCGTCTCGCCGCCGAGGGAGATTTCATCCAGTTGGTCGAAAAGATTGCTCGCCATAGCCGGTCACCGGTCCGTTTCTTGGTTTCCGATGCACCAGCCGGGGCTCGAACCCGGATCTCCGGCTTTTAAGGCCGGCCCTTTGACCGATTAAGGCACTGGTGCGCTATGGACGGGCCGCCTCGCCGTGAGCGCCCTGAGGTCCCTCTCCCAGGGTCCCCGATCTTCCTGATCGATCTAGAATTCCGGCGCATCGTAGCAACTCCATGCGTACCAAACTGCGAACGCACCAAGTCTTCGGACGAGCCAACGACCAAGGTGCGGCGGGGGCTCGGGGCGATAGGAGCGATCAGGACGATTCTTCGGCGGCTTTCTTGGCCATCTGCTTCAGCATCACGTCGTGATCGAGGTCGATCACGGCACGCGCCTCGGCGCAGGCCACCGGGTCGCGCGAGAGCGTCAGCTGGTTGTCCTGCTCGGTCTCACCGCCGAAGGACCAATTGGTCGAGCCGGAGACCAGGTAGAGACCGTCGACGACCATCAGCTTGTCGTGACTGATCGCCGACTTTTCCGAGCGACCGATCGCGATGCTGTTCCCGTCGAGGTCGTTGCGCAGCAATTCCAGCAGCGTCGGCTCAACCCCGCTCTTCGCCTGGCTCGAATCCAGGGTGAGCGTGAGCAGCATTTTCTTGTTGAGCGCGTGGTAGCGGAGCAGTGAGACCACCTGCGGATCGTCGAACCCGTACATGTTGATCGCGACCGAGCTCCTCGCCTGCAGCAGCGTCCAGAGCAGAACCATGTGCACGCCCGGATCGCGGGGGGCGTAGAAGCTCAGGTACTCGCGGCTGTAGCCGTGCGGAAAGGCACGCGCCTCCTTGAAGCGCCCCAGGGACTCGAACTCGATCTCCCTCAGCTCTTCGAGCGAGAGTCCTTCGAGCTCTTCCCGTTTCTTTTTCAGGCTGAGAGGTGTCTCCCATTCGAGGAATTTCGTCATCGCAGCTTTTGTCAGCGCTTTGGGCATGGCGATCACACTCCCAAAGAGCACTCACCGCTGCAAGAACAGTTAAGTACTTAATGAACTGTGAGAGTCGGCCCAGATCTCGGCCAGGAACTCGGCCAGCTCTTCCGTCAGCCGGCGTGGCCTGATCCGCCACTCGAAGATCGAGATCGCCTCGACCAGGCGCGCGTTGGGCAGCTCCTCGGCGAGCATGCCGGAGTCGCTGAAGGGGTGCAGCGGATCGCGCGGGTGACCGACGATCAGGGTCGGCTGCTCGATTCCGACGCGCTGGGCGCGGTGCGGGGCGGTCTCGCCGAGCAACAGGCCCTCGAGCACGGCGCCGGAGGGCCCGGGACGCTGGCGCGCCCAGTCGAGGCCGATGTCGAGCAGATGATGCGTGCGCGGCAGGGCCGAGGCGAAGCGGGAGAGCAGCTCGAAGCCAGGCCGTCCGTAGCGCAGTCCGAGCAGCACCGGCGTGAAGATGCCGGCGATCGCCGGCAGCGCGTTGTCGAGCACCGGCATCTCGACGAAGAGCCCGCGCGCCCGCTCGGGCGCAGCGACCGCCAGCTCGAGGCTGACGTTGGCGCCAAGCGAGGTACCGCCGACCACCGCCGAGCGCAGCTCCAGGTGGTCGAGCAGCGCCACGACCTGGCGGCCGAAGAGAGGCATCGAGTAGAGCCGCAGGTCCTCGGGCCGGTCCGAGCTCCCGTGGCCGAGCAGATCGACGCAGATCACCCGGTTCCCGGCGGCCGCCAGCTTCGGCGCCAGCGGCTCGTACATGCGCCTGTTCATCAGCAGCCCATGCACGAGCACCAGCGCCCGCTCCCCCTCCCCGTAGGAGTCGTAGGAGATCCGGTGCCCCTCGTAGCGAAACTCGCCCATGCATGAATCTGTAGCGGATGGGCTCCGCCGACCATCGAGCCCCGGGCGCGAGAGGAGTGGATCCGCCGACTGGCGATCGCCCGCTCATACGGAGCTGTAACGCGCTGCACCTCGCTCAGCGCGAGCGGCGCAATGCGCGCATCCGACTTTCACCCCACTGGGGTGTGGTCAATATCGGATGAGCGAGCGCGGCTGGCCGGATAGGCGCGCGCCGCAGAGATACGTGACGGCGGTGAGCGACGCGACTCTCCGGGTGCAACGGCGCTCAGGCGGTTGCGCAGGCCGCAGCCGCATTGGCGCGGGCGACCTGCAGGCGGCGGGCGACGAGGTGAGCGCGGTGGCGGAGGCGGCGCTTGCGCAGACCGCGCGCGTAGCGGGCGTCGTAGAGGAGGCGGCGGTGCTGGCGGGCCAGCGAGTGGGCGCGGGCGGTGGCGACTTCGCAGGGCGTCGGCGGCGGCGACCCCCTACCCACCGTGACTTCGAGCTTGGCGCTTTCGGCGCCGAGGAACTGCGAGTCGGGGCCACGGCTGACGATCAGCGTCGCCTTTTTGCCCATGGCGGTTTCCGGCAAAGAGAGCGGGAACGAGAGCGCGCCGCCGACGCTGGTCGCCGTGTAGAGGACCGATTCGTGCGTGGGTCCGTGCCAGTCGATGGAGAGATTGAAGGCCATGCCGTCCGGCACCGGACTGCCGTCGGCGAGGCTGGCGCTCGCCGAGATCACGGTCGTGGTGCGAATGTGCGTGTAGTTCTTGAGGGAGATCGTCAACGCGTGCTGGATCGTCGCGGTGAAGTCGTAGGGACCGGGAGTGGGTCCACTGCACCCCTCGCCAACGAAGATCAGCGGAAAGGAGCCACCGGTGCCAGTCGTGAAGATGGCCTCGGCATGGTTGTTGGAGCCGACGTAGTATTCGTCCAACGGCTCGAGGTTGTTGATCGAGAAATCGGTCGTTCCCGCCGGGTAGATGAGGGCTTTGTACGCGTAGTCATGGTTCGCCGTTGCCCAGTCGATCGTCACCTGATCACCGGGTTTCATCGCGAGGCTCCAGTACTCGGCCGGGTAGCATTTCTCATAGCTCCCGGTTGCCGTCGTCCCAAACGTGTGCTGCCCGTAGACCACGTTTGGCGCCGAGGCGATGTTGGCGCCGCCGGCGGCGCTCGCCGAGGCGGGCGCCCACGCCACGAGCGCGAGCGCGAAGAGCAGGAGCAAGCCCGCCCAACGGGGCCCGTTCGGAACGCTCGACTCCTCCCCTACCGATCGCATCGCTCTGGTAACGCAAAGCTATCCGAAAAACTTACGGCGCACCGAAAAGCCCCGGGACGCTCAGGCGCGAGCGGCCTCGGGGGCGGCCGGCTCGACGCCGACCTCTCGGCCGCCTCCCCCCGCTGCCCCGAGCGCGCGCGGCACCAGCAGGCCGGCGCCGAAGCAGAGCAGCAGGAAGCCGGTCGCCATCAGGAAGGTCTCGGTGAAGCCGGTGACCGTGGGCAGCCCCTTTGCCATGTTGTCGGCGATGAAGGTGGCCGAGAGCTGGCCGCCGAGCGCGCCGCCGAGGGTGCGCATGACGTTGTTCATGCCGCTGGCGACGCCGGTCTGCTCGGGCGGCACCGCCTGCACGATCAGGTTGCCGAGCGCCGCGAAGGCGAGGCCGATGCCGATGCCGAGCAGGGCGGCGGCGATCAGCAGCTCGTAGGGATGGTCGTGGGCGAGGGCGAGCGTAGTGAAGGAGGCGGTGGCGAAGAGGGTGCCAGCGAGCAGCGCGTTGCGCGAGCCGAAGCGGGCCGCGATCGGCCCCGCGCGCAGGCCGAGGATCGTCATCCCGATCGTCGCCGGCAGCAGGTAGAGGCCCGATGCGATGACCGAGGCGCCGAAGCCGAAGCCGGTGCTCTTCGGCAGCTGGGCGAACTGGGGGAAGACGACGAAGGAGGCGTAGAGGCCGGCGCCGAGCAGGAAGGCGGCGGCGTTGGTGGTCCAGACGCCGCGCACGCGCATCATCCGCATGTCGATCAGCGGTTCGCGGCTGCGCGTCTCGACCCAGATCCAGGCGACGGTGACCGCGGCGCCGAAGCCGGCGAGGCCCAGTGTCTTGGCTGAGACCCAGCCCCAGCTCGTCGTCTGACTGACCGCCAGCAGCACGGCCGAGAGGCCGATGGCCATCAGCGCCGCCGCCAGCCAGTTGACGCGGCCAGGGGTGCGCACCGGCGACTCCGGCACGAAGCGCCAGGTGGCGAGCGCTGCCGCGACGACGGCGACGAGCGGCATCCAGAAGAGCCAGTGGTAGTCGAGGTGCTCGACGATGACGCCAGAGAGGACGATGCCGAGACCGCCGCCGATGCCGAGGATCGCCGAGAGGATGCCGATGCCGCCGGCGACCTTCTCGGCCGGGAACTCGTCGCGGACGATGCCGTAGGCGAGCGGGAAGATGCCGCCGCCGGCTCCCTGGACGAAGCGCGCCGCGATCAGCAGCGCCAACGAGCTGGAGACCGCGGCGAGCAGTGTGCCAGCGGCGAGCACGACCAGGGTCCAGAGCAGCAGCCGCTCCTTGCCGTACATGTCACCGAGCCGGCCGATGATCGAGGTGCCGACCGAGGCGGCGAGCAGGTAGCCGGTGAGCAGCCAGGCGATCCCGGTCTCGCTGGTGCCGAGGTCATGCTGCATCGTCGGGAGCGCCGGCACCACCGCGGAGCTGAGCAGCGCGTAGGCCATGCCGCCAAGGGCGAGCACGGCAAGGGTCAGGTTGGGGTGGGTCCGGTCGGCCGTGGGCGAGGACATCGGGGCTCCTGCCAGCGAATCGAGGGCACTTACGTCGGGTAAGTGAGCACCGTATCGAAGCTCGCGGATCCAGCTCCAAAGGCAACCTTGCGGGTCGTTTGCGGTCTTGTACGGATTGGACAAGAGCAAAAAAAACTGTCTGCCCTTGCAAACTTAAGAGGATTCGACGAATGGCCGATGACCCCCCGTGCCGGAGCCCCAACTCCGGAATCCGTTTGTCAAATACAAGGGGGAAGCAATGCGCTGGATCACCAAGAAAAGGGCGTTTGTAGCGCTCAGCTGCGTCGGCGCTCTCGCGGTGGCCGGCGCCGCGTTCGCGTACTTCACTTCTAACGGCTCCGGCACCGGATCCGCGAGCGTCGGCTCGAGCTCGTCGGTGACGCTGCATGCCACGATCACCTCGAGCCTGTTCCCGGGCTCCTCCTCGCCGGTGAGCTTCACCGTGGACAACCCCTCGTCAGGGGTACAGCGAGTGGGGACCGTCAGCCTGGCAAGCATCTCGACCGATGCGAGCCACTCCGGCTGTAGCACCAAACTCACCGGCGAAAACCCGGACTTCACGATGGCGCCGGTCCCGGTCAACCAGGTCTTCCCTCCGGGAAGCGGCCAGAGCGTCTCCGCCACCGGAACGCTGGCAATGAACGAAACCGGCGTCAACCAGGACGCCTGCCAGGGTGCGACGCTGACCCTGCATCTGACCAACAACTAGTCCCTCGGGGTTGACGGGCCATGCGCGCCACACGTGGGGTAGTCGCCCTGCTGGTCGGGATCGTCGGCCTCAGCGCCGTCGCCTACGCCGCCGTCCCCCATGGCCACACCTCTGGCTCCGCTCCCAAGGCTGAGCGGAGCCAGAGCGTTGCCTCATTGCCCAAGCCGAAGATCACCACGCACCCCGACAAGCTGGCGACGTCGACCGGCGCCAAGTTCAGCTTCGCCGTCCGCGGCGGCAAGGCGCGCTTTCAATGCCGACTCGACAACCGCCCCTGGACAGCCTGCCAGGCGCCGCTCTCCTTCAGCAAGCTGGCGATCGGCAGTCACAGCTTCTCGGTGCGAGTCCTCGCCGCGCGCGGCCGGCACGGCAAGGCGAGTCGCTTCCGCTGGCGCGTGCTGGAACCGATGAGCTTCTCGATCACCCCGCAGCTCGCCGGCCTCGGCGCCCTCTATCCGGGCGCGCCGGCGCAGGCGCTGCCGCTGACGATCGCCAACCCGAACCCGGTGCCGATCCTCATCACCAGCCTGCAGGTGCGGGCGATGTCGGATCCTCCCGGCTGCGGCAGCGCCGAAAACCTCATGCTCTCGGGCTCGAGCGCCTCCAGCGCAAGCCCGATCAAGGTTCCCGCGGGCGGATCGGTGAGCCTGCCGTCACCCGGTGCCGCGGCTCCGTCGATCCAGCTGCGTGACCTGCCGGTCAATCAGGACGCCTGCCAGCGGTCCCAGTTCCCGCTGGCCTTCTTCGGGACGGCGCGAGGATGAGGCGACTACTTCCAGTCAGTGTCTCCAGCGCCGCGATCGTCGTCGTGTTGGCTGCGACAGCGGCGGTCACCGCCCTGGCTTACTTCACGACCACCGGCAAAGGCGAAAGCGCTCCCAAGGAAGTTTCACAGCTGGCCAAGCCGGTTGTCACCGCCATCCCCAGCGCCGGCGGAACGGTGGCGCTGACATGGAGCGAAGTCCCCGCGCCAGGAACTGGCACCGTCAGCTATTCGGTCAGTCGGAACGGCGGCAAAGCCAACGGCAGCTGCAGCCCAGCCCCCTCGACCACGACCTGCACTGATAGCGGCCTCGAAGTCGGCAGCTACGAATACGTGGTCACCGCCAAGTGGCGATCCTGGACTATAGAAAGCTCGTCCAAAACTGCGACCGTCACGGTCGGTCCCGCGGACCACCTGACCCTCACCGCCTCCTCCTCGACCCCAACCGCCGGCGCGGCGGACAACCTGACGATCACGGCAAAGGACGCCCAGGGGAGCACGGTCACCACCTACACCGGGTCGCACGGCCTCACCTTCTCGGGGGCCTCGACCGCTCCCAATGGCGCCGCGCCAACAGTCGCCGACTCTTCAGGCTCCGAAGTCGCCTTCGGCAGCGCCACGACTATCAACTTCAGCTCCGGGGTGGCCACCGTTACCGCCTCCAAGAACGGCGCGATGAAGCTCTACAAGAGTGGCTCAGCGAGCCTGGCGGCGAGCGACGGCGCGATCTCAACTGCAACGCCGCTGGCGGTGACGGTGTCCCCGGCGTCGGCATCGAGCCTCTCACTCGAAGCGGCGAACACGACGCCCGCCGCGGGCGAAGCAGACAACCTCACGACCATCGCCCGGGACGCCTACGGCAATACGGCGACCGCCTACACCGGCGCCAAGAGCCTCACCTTCTCGGGGGCGGCAACGATCGGGGGCAACAAACCGACCGTCGCCAACAGCTCGGGCACCGCGACCGCCTTTGGGACCGCGACAGCGATCACCTTCACCGCTGGGGTGGCGACGGTCAGCTCGTCCAAAAACGGCCAGATGAAGATCTACGCCAGCGGCGAAGCGGACATCATGGCCAGCGACGGCACGATCTCGACCGAAACACCGCTGGAAGTCACCGTGTCGCCGCTCAGCGCATCGAAATTCGTGCTGTCGGCAACGAGCACGACACCAGCCGCAGGCGAAGCCGACAACCTCACCACCACCGCCCAGGACACCTACGGCAATACGGCGACCGCCTACACCGGCGCCAAGAGCCTCACCTTCTCGGGCGCCTCGGCCGCTCCCAACGGGACCACGCCGACCGTCGCCGACTCCAGCGGTACGGAAATTGCCTTCGGCAACGCCACTGCGATCAACTTCAACGCCGGAGTGGCCACGGCTGCCGCCGGCAAAAACGGCCCGATGAAGCTCTACAAGGGCGGCTCGACCAGCCTCAAAGTCACCGACGGCACCCTGCTCACCCCCACGGCCTTGAGCGTGACCGTCGGCACCACCGCCACGCGACTCGTGCTTGCCGCCGCAACGACGACCCCGGCGGCGGGCGCATCCGACAACCTCACGATAACCGCACTGGATGCTTACGAAAACATTGCCACCGGCTATGCCGGCTCCAAGAGCCTCACCTTCTCGGGGGCGGCCACCATCGGGACCAACAAGCCCACCGTCGTCAGCAGCGGCGGAACGGCGACGGCGTTCGGTACAGCGACCGCAATCACCTTCACTGCCGGTGTCGCCACCGTCAGCTCGTCGAAGAACGGCCTGATGAAGGTCTACGCCGCGGGGGAAGCCGACATTGAAGTGAGCGACGGCTCGATCTCGACTAAAGCGCCGCTGGAAGTGACCGTCTCACCACTGGCGGCATCGAAATTCGTCCTCACGGCGACCAGCACCGCCCCCACCGTAGGCGAAGCCGACAGCCTCACGACCACCGCCCAGGACACCTACGGCAACGTCGCGACCACCTACACCGGGTCCCACAGCCTCACCTACTCCACCGCCTCGGCGAGCCCGACCGGAGTCAACCCGACCGTCTCCGATTCCTCCGGCGTCGACGTCGTCTTCGGCAGCGCCACCGCGACCAACTTCAACGCCGGAGTGGCCACGGTCAGCGGGATCAAAAACGGTGTGATGAAGCTCTACAAGACCGGCTCGACCAGCCTCAACGCCACCGACGGCACCCTGCTCACCCCCACGGCCCTGATCGTCACGGTCGCCCCCGGAACGGCGATCAAATTCGCCTTCTCCGCTTCGGCGACCAGCCTCGCCGCCGGAGGATCCTCCAACCTCACCACCACCGCCCAGGACAGCTACGGCAACACGGTCACGACCTATACCGGCTCGCACAACCTCATCTTCTCGGGCGCGTCCGCCAGCCCCAACGCAACGGCCCCGACCGTCGTCAACAGCTCCGGCACGGCAACTGCCCTTGGAACCGCCACGGCGATCACCTTCACCTCGGGAGTGGCCTCGGTCTCTTCCTCTAAAAACGGACTGCTGAAGCTCTACCGGGCCGAATCGGCAAGCGTCTCGGTCAGCGACGGGACGATCTCGAGCGCCGCGCCGATCATCTTCACGGTCACCCCCACCACCGCCACGAAGTGGGCGCTTACCAACATCAACGTCAGTGCCGGCTCGCTCGGCTCACCCTGTCTCTTCACCTGCACGGTGACCGGCCTCGGCAACAGCGGCACGGTGAAAGCGAGGGTCGCAGTTGCCGACACCTACGGCAACACGGTCAGCGCCCTTGGCTCGGGTCACTCGGCCAAAGTCACCGTCACCAGCGGCAGCGGCACGATCAGCGGCAGCCCGCTGGCAATCTCCGCCACCGGCGCCGCCGAATCGGCGACGACCTTCACCTTCACCTCCAAATCGTCGGGCAGCTTCACCGAAACGATCACCGCGGCAACCCAGGAAGGCGCCGCCTACACCAGCGCGACGCTGACCGCGAACAAATAGTCGCTGCGTGGCAAGTCGTGCGCAGTCGGCACTGCTGAGCCCGATCGGCCCGGCAATCGCCGAGACGATCGGGCCGGCTACCCGAACTCGATCACGCTGCGGATGCCGTCCTGGGCCTCCATCAGCTCGAATCCCCGGTTGACCTGATCGAGCGCGATGCGGTGGGAGATGAAGG
>CAZQET010000208.1:0-1765 GCA_964591825.1 uncultured Conexibacteraceae bacterium | reverse complement strand
CGAGGAAGCCGAAGACCTCGGCGTCCTCGACCGAGAAGCTGATGTCCTCGATTCCGCGCGAGCTGCCGTAGAGCTTGGTCAGCCCTTCGGTCTCGATCACCGCCATGGGCCAATGCTCTCATCCGGCCCGGAGCGTGAAGTCCGCCCTGACGGTGAGAAATCTCTCACGGGTCGCTTAGGCGGGGCCAATGAGCCAGGTCGAGGATCGGCTCATGCCGCCGTGGAGACGCGCGCGCCGCGTCTTGGTGTTCGCCGCTTGCATCTGCCTCGTTCCCGCTGGGATTTCCTACCTGCGCACGATGGGTGAAAAGCACGACGTCGGCGTCGGCGTCTCCAGCGTCGAGTGGCTGCGGCAAAACGGCGGCAACGGGCTCGTCTCCGAAATCGAGAACGCCTACTACACCCTCACCGCGCCCGGCAAGGGAGGGCCGGCGCTGAGGTCCCTCCCCCAGGTGGGCATCGCCGGCGCCCGAGCGGAAGGGCGCCCCGCCGCCGCCCAAAACCAGCCACCAAACGTCAGGCCCCTGATCCATCCGGCGCTTCCCGGCGAGGGGGTGTGGAAGAAGGCCGGCGCCAGGGTCGGCGACCGGCCCCCAGTCCTGCTCACGACCTTTCGCAGCGACCCCGAATACCCACAGTTCATCGCCGGCGTCGCCTGGATCGACTCAGGCAGGACCAAGCTCGAATACACGCCCGGGCTCGACGAGCCACCGGAACCTCTGCCCCATCGTGGATCCGGAGAGGTGCCGTCAGCCAGTCGCAAGCGCCTGGTCGCCACCTTCAACGGCGGCTTCCCGCTGGAAACCTCGAACGCTGGCCTGATCTACCGCGGCAAGGTGGTCGAAGCGATGGTGAACGGCATCGCGACGGTGGTCGCCTACCGCGGCGGCCGCATCGACATCGTCCGCTGGCATCAGGGAGGCGACGCGCCGCAGAGCATCTGGTTCGCCAAGCAGAACCTGCCGCCGATCATCTACGAAGGCAAGCTCAACCCGAACCTCAGCGACGGACCGGAATGGGGCGAAACCGTCAACAACGCGACCCGCGTCTGGCGCTCAGGCCTCGGAATCGACGCTCGCGGCAATCTCATCTACGCGGCGGCCAACTACCAGACCGTGGAATCGCTGGCAAAGATCCTCGAGCGAGCGGGAGCGGTTCGCGCGCTGGAGCTCGACATCAACGAAGACTGGACCAGCTTCATCTCCTATCGCGGCCCCGGTGCCACATCCCCGAGCAATCTGCTGCCGGAAATGCTGCGCTCACCCGAACGCTATTTGGTGCCTGACGAACGCGATTTCTTCGCCGTCTACCTGCAGAGAGGGCAGCGCTGGTGAGCTCCCGGCGGAGGGTCTCCGCACGGGTCGCGAGCAGGCGGGCGCTCGTCGTCGACCTGGCCTGCGGGGCGCTCCTGGCGATCGTCGCGATGGCGATCGCCGCCGGCATCGGAGTGGTCGGCGTCGGCGCGCTCATCGCCCTGCTGGTCACCCTGGCATGGGTGGGGATCGAAGCCGTACTCGTTCGAGTGCGTCACCGCTCCGCGATTCGCCGCTAGGGGAGGCCCCGGCGCACTCACCGTCTCACAGGCTCGCGAGACTGATGGCCTGTGACTGGCAAGCATCGCGCCCACCGTACGCCCGGTCGCCACACTCACTGGCACCTGGCAAGACGGCGTCACGCCCTGCTCGGCGCCGGCGGCGTGGCGGCGCTGCTCGCCGTGATCGGCCCCGGACTCCTCGCCGGGCTCTCCGACGACGACCCGGCCGGG
>CAZQET010000207.1:0-1602 GCA_964591825.1 uncultured Conexibacteraceae bacterium | reverse complement strand
CGACCTCGCGCTTGACCCCGCTCAGCACCTCGGCGAGGTCGACCTCGATCGTGGCGAGGATGTCGCCGCCGCTCGCCGCGCCGCCACCACCGCCAAAGCCGAAGGGGTCGCCGCCGAAGAAGGCCTGGAAGATGTCCTCGATCGAGCCGAAGCCGGCGCTGCGCGGCGCGAAGCCACCGGAGCGCAGGCCCTCCTGTCCATAGGCGTCGTAGGTGCGGCGACGCTCGGAGTCGGAGAGAACCTCGCAGGCCTCGGCGGCCGCCTTGAACTTCTCCTCGGCCTCGGGGTCGTGGTCGTTGACGTCGGGGTGAAGCTCGCGGGCAAGGCGCCGGAACGCCTTCTTCACCTCCGCCTCCGAGGCTCCCCGGTCGATCCCGAGGACCTCGTAGTAGTCCTGAGCCATCGGGATCAGGCTTCGTAGACGGTCTCGAAGTAGCGCGACAGCTCGCTCGCCGCCCCGGTCACCGAGGCGATCGCGTTGCCGTAGTCCATGCGCAGCGGGCCGACCACTCCGACCGCGCCCAGGTTGCGGCTCCCCAAGCCGTAGTTGGCGCCGACGACACTGACCGAGCGCAACTCCGGTTGGGGGTTCTCCTCACCGATCCAGCAGAAGACCGAGCGCTCTTCGAGCGCGGTGCTGAGCATGCCGAGCACGTCGGCGCGTCCCTCCAGCGCGGTCATCAACCTGTCGACCCGTGGTAGGTCAGCGAAGTGCGCCTCCGAGAGGAGTCGCGCAATCCCGTGCATGTAGAGGGTTCCGCCGTGCGGCGGCGCGGTCGCCAGGGCCATCAGGTCGGTGACCTGGGCGAGAACGGTCGTCGCCTCGCGCATCGCCTCGTCGACCTCGCGCCGCAGCCGCGAGAGCTCCAGCTCGACCCTGGCGTCGGCGGCGGGGGCGCCGGCCTCGACCAGCATGTCGACGTAACGCCGGTAGCCGGCATCGGTGGGGATGCGCCCCGCCGAGGTGTGCGGATGGGTCAGGTACCCCTCGGCCTCCAGGGCGGCGAACTCGGCTCGGATCGTCGAGGCGCTCCACTCGACATCGGGCCGCTCGGCAATCGCCTTGGAGGAGACGGGATGGGCCGAGCCGAGATAGGCGTCGACGACCAGACGGAGGACGAGCTCTTGTCGGGAGGAGAGCATCTGCCCTCCATTCTAGGAACCGCTAGACCTGAACTTCGGCCTCCGCGTTGCGGATCGTCTGATTCTCGCCCTGGGCGGCCACCGTGTCGATCGTGACGCGGTCGCCCTCGACCGCCTTGACGGTGCCCGTGACGACGATCTCGGTCTCCGGCGCACCCATGCCCCGAAACTGCACCGAGAGCCGCTTCAGGGCCTTCGGATCGCCACCGGCGACATCGGTCGCCGCGCGGGCGACGAGGCCCATCATGTAGAGGCCGTGGAGGATCGTCCCCGGCAGGCCGACCATCTTGGCGAACTCGGGGTCGATGTGGATCGGGTTGAAGTCGCCCGAGGCACCTGCGTAGCGGTGCGGCAGGTACTTGTCCGGGGTGACCTTCAGCTCCTGAATCTGATCTCCGACGTTCATCCTCATACCCCCCTGACGATGTTGGTCCAGACGCCTCGGACCACCTGGTCGCC
>CAZQET010000206.1:0-7409 GCA_964591825.1 uncultured Conexibacteraceae bacterium | reverse complement strand
GTCGGCGCCGAGAGCGGGCCCTGAGGGCCCGCTCGGCTCGGCCTCTGAGCCGTCGGTGATACAAGTCCACGCATGGCAGAGCGGGCTCTGGTCACCGGCGGCTCGGGATTCCTCGGCGGCTGGTGCCTGGCGGAGCTGGTCGGGCGCGGCTACGAGGTGCGGACGACCGTGCGCGACCTCGGCCGCGAGAGCGAGGTGCGCGAGCTGCTCGCCTCGCGCGGTCAGCCCGCCGAGAAGCTCACCGTGCTCGCCGCCGACCTCACCGCCGACGAGGGCTGGGAGGAGGCGGTCGCCGGCTGCGACTACGTGCTCCACGTCGCCTCACCTTTCCCCCCGGTGCAGCCGAAGGACCCCGACGAGCTGATCGTGCCCGCCCGCGAGGGCACGCGCCGCGTGCTTGGGGCGGCCCTTGCCGCCGGCGCCAAGCGGATCGTCGTCACCTCCTCGGTGGCGGCCGTGCGCGGCGGCGCCACGCCGGCCGACAGCCCGGTCGACGAGAGCCGCTGGACCGATCCGGAGAACGAGGCCCTCACTCCCTACGTGCGCTCCAAGGCGGCGGCCGAGCGCGCCGCCTGGGACGTGGCCGAGAAGGCGGGCGCGAGCGAGCGGCTGGCGACGATCCAGCCCGGGGCGATCCTCGGCCCGGCGCCGCGCCTGGACAGCTCCTTCTCGCTCGAGCTGATCAAGCGCCTGCTGGGCGGAATGCCGGGCACACCGCGGATCGGCTTCAACGTCGTTGACGTGCGCGACGTCGCCGACCTCCACGTCAGGGCGATGCTGGAGCCGCGGGCCGGCGGCGAGCGCTTCGTCGCCGTCGCCGCCTTCCTCTGGATGTCGGAGGTCGCCGCGATCCTGCGCGAGCGGCTCGGGAAGGACGCCGCCAAGGTGCCGAAGCGCGGCATACCCGATCTCCTCGTCCGCGCCCTCGGCCTCTTCGATCCCTCGGTCCGCTCCTTCACCGGCGACCTCGGCAAGCGGGTCGAGCTCTCCGGTGAGAAGGCGCGCAGCGTGCTCGGCTGGGAGCCGCGTCCACCGGCCGAGACGATCGCCGATACCGGCCGCAGCATGGTCGAGCTCGGCGCCGGCTGATCGGCGCCCTCAGCCGAAGGCAATTCGCCGCGCCCTGATGCCACCCAGGTAGGGCGTGAGCACGAACTGGGTCGCCTCGGCCGCCAGACCCGGCAGCTCGGCGGCCCGACCCAGCGAGAGGCGCTGGGCGACGAGCATCGTCGCCCCGCTGGCCATCGCCCGCTCGGTGATCTCTGGCAGGCGCTCGCCGTGACCGGCCTGCTCGCGGCCGGGCGCGAGCAGCTCGGCGACGTATCCGACCATTCGCTCATAGCGCTCGTAGCCCGGCGCCCCGCTGGCGAGGGCGTCATTGGTCAGCAGCCGGGCCGAGCCCGGCTCGGCGGCAACCCACTCGAAGGCGGCGCGAATCCCGGCTCCGACTCCCTCCGGCCAGTCCCGCGCGGCGGCGCAGGCCGACTCGATCCGCACCTGCAACTCGGCGAAGGCAGCGTCGAAGGCGATCGCGAAATCCCCTGGTTGCCGCGCGCTCTCGCCCATCTCTCGCCCCCGCCGCCGTTGGAGGCGCGAATGGTAAACATGAATGTCTGAGCGCGCAAGCTAGCCGCGGCGGCGGTGCATCGGCTGGAAGGCTCGCCACCAGGCCTCGTCCAGGACTGCGTGCTCGACGCTCTCGATCTCGCAGCCGTCGTCGTCCTGGAGCTCGTAGCTGACCAGCGCCGGCTCGCTTCCTTCGACCCGCAGAATGTGGGCGATCAGCATGTAGGGCGGGTAGCTGAGCCAGAGCTCGCCCGGCCTCGGTATCGACTTCGTGTCGACCATCGCCAGCTCGCTACCCGTCCAAACGAGAAAAAAACAAACCGCCCCGCTATATGCTGTGAGCGCTCGAGTGCCCTGGCGGCGTCGAGCATCAGCCAGGCGCGGCGTTTCAGCAGGCCGCCGTGCAGGGCGCAACCGACACGACGCCAGGGCAAACGGCTCCACAGCGGTAAGCGGGCGCAAGGGCTTTGCGTACCACTCGCTCCAGAACCACTCACGGGAGCCGTCTCCTTGGATCGTCCAGACCCTCAAGATGGCCCTGCCGCGCGCGGGGCGCTCGTCTCGCAACTCTCGCGCGAGATCGTCCAGCTGCACGCCCGCCTCTACGGTCGTGGCCCGACCAAGGCGCGCTCCTACCTGCAGAGCGACTACGCGATCTGCCTGCTCGAGGAAATCTTCACCAGGGCGGAGCTGACCCTGATCGCAGCCGGCTCCAGCGAACACGTGCGGCGCACGCGCGAGAAGTTCCAGGAGGCGGTACGGGACGAGTTCGTCGAGCTGGTGGAGAGGATCACCGGCCGCAGGGTGAAGGTCTTCCTCAGCCAGGTCGACATTGAGGCCAACCTCGCCTTCGAGTTCTTCCTCTTCGCCGACAGTGAGGGCTAGTCCAAGGCCTCGCCGAGCAGGAAGATCTCGATCGCCACGTCGGGATCGACGTGGACGACGTTGAGGAAGGCCTTGACCGGCCGGCCCATGATCCGCTCGACGGTGGCCTTGTACTCCTCTTCCAGCGCCTCGTGGTGCAGACCGCGGGTGTGGCGCACGTGCTCGTCCTGCCCGGCTCGAATCAGGGTGCGCTCGACCGCGGTGTAGATGTCGCTGAGCACGCAGACCGCGACCTCATCGCTGACGAAGCTGCGCGCCGCAGCCGGGCCGCGCCCGAAGTACTCGCGGTGCAGCGCGACCATCGCGTTGGAGAGCTCGACCAGGGCACTGGGCCCCTTGGTTGTGTCTTTTCCGACCAAGATGATCCGGCCTGCGGTCAGCTGGTAGGTCGGTTGACTCAGCCTACTAGCTCTCAGCCGCAATGTAACCACTCCGAGTCCTATCTAGGAACACCGTGGCGTCCCAAGGAGATTCGATCCTCTCCATGCTGAGATAGCTTGGGAGCGTGAATCCTTCGCGGGCCCGGGAGGCCGGAGACGGAGACGAGCTGCACCGGCTCGCCCAGGTGGTGCTGACGACCCAGGACGCGGTCCTCAGCAAGGACCTGAACGGCATCGTCACCTCCTGGAATCCGGCGGCGGTCCGCCTCTACGGCTACAGCGAGGAGGAGGCGCTCGGCTCCCACATCTCCTTCCTGGTCCCCTCCGACCACGCCAACGAGGATCAGGAGATCCTCACCCGGGTGCGCCGCGGCGAGCGGATCGAGACCTTCGAGACCGAGCGCGTGCGCAAGGACGGCGTCCGCGTCGACGTCTCGCTGACAGTCTCGCCGATCGAGCATCCGCAGCGCGGGATCGTCGGCGCCTCGGTGATTGCCCGCGACATTACCGCGGAGAAACGGCGGCGGCGGGCGCAGGAGTTCCTCGTCGCGGCGACCCGCAACCTCGACGCCTCGCTCGACTTCGACCGCACGGCACGGACGATCGTCGAGAGCGCGGTGCCGGAGCTGGCCGAGCTCTGCGTGCTCGACTTCATCCGCCGCGACGGCTGGCTGGGCGACAGCGTCGTCAGCGCCGCCCAGCCGACGGCCGGCGCGGTGCTCGAGCGGATCCGCCGACGCTCGCCACTCGACCCCGGCGGCGAGCACCCGGTCGCCCAGGTACTGCGCGCCGGCCGGCCGATGGTCTGGCGCGACCTGACCGCTCCCGACGTGATGGCCAAAGTGGCGCAGAGCGAGGAGCACCGGCGGCTGATCGAAGAGACCCGCTACCGCTCCGCCGCGGTGGCGCCGCTGATCGCCCGCGGCCAGACGCTGGGAGCGATCTCCTTCCTGCACGCCAGCAGCGGCCTGCGTTATGAAGCCGACGACCTCGATCTGCTGGGCGAGCTTGCCGACCGCGCCGCCCTGGCGCTCGACAACGCTCGCCTCTACGAAGAGCGCGCTCGCATCGACCGCAGCCTCCAGCGTGGCCTGCGGCCGCCGGAGCCCCCCTTCGTCCGCGGCCTCGACATCGCCGTCGCCTTCGAGGCATTCGGCGAGGGAATGGAGATCGGCGGTGACCTCTACGACATCCTTCCCACCGAGGACGGCTGTTGGATCATGATCGGCGACGTTGCCGGCAAGGGCGCCGTCGCCGCCGGCGTCTCGGTTGCGCTGCGGCACTCGATGCGCGGCCTGGTCCGCGAGATCGAGGAGCCCGGCGAGCTCCTCGGCCATCTCAACGAGATGCTGCTCGAGGGCGACAGCCTCAACGACTTCGCCACCGCGCTGGTGCTGCGCCTGCGGCGTATCGGCGAGGACTGGAAGATCCGCCTCGCCGCAGCGGGGCACCCACCGGCGGTCCACGTCAAGCGGGACGGGCCCGTGGCGCTCGGCGGCGGCACCATGCTCGGCGCCTGGGGCAACGCGTCACGGCCGACCTACGAGGCCGAGCTGCGGGCGGGCGAGACGCTCGTCCTCGCCACAGATGGCTGGCTCGACGCCGGCCCGCCGCGAGCGCATCTGGGGCCCGGGGCGCTGGCGGAGCGGGCCCATTCGGTCGCCGACCTCGATCTTGCCGAGATGACCGAGCGCCTGCGCCAGGACGCGGTAGCCCGTGGTGGTGGGCGGCTGCGTGACGATCTGGTGCTGCTGGCGATCCGTCCTGGCCCGGACTGACCGCTGGAGCCAGGCGCGCTTACTGCTTGAGAATTCCCGTTCACTCGCTACGCTGACCTCACGGATGGCCACGACCCAGGACGGAAAGATCACGGTGATCACGCTCGGTCCGGAGGGGACGTGTCACGAGCGCGCGGTCAAGCGCTACCTCGAGTTTCAGAGAGTGGAGGAGTACCGGATCGAGCTGATCACCGACTTCTTCGACGGGCTCGAGCTGCTGCGTGAAACGCCCGGCGGCTTCCTCGTCCAGTGCAGCGCCCACCCCAGGGTGCACGAGATCACCGAGAAGCACTGGACCGAGATCTTCGTCGTCGACACCTTCATCTACCCGACCAAGCACCTCGTCCTGCTCAGCCGCCGCGAGGTCGAGCGGCCGCGCTCGATCGGGATCGTGCCGGCGACCAAGGGCTACGTCGACCTCTCCCGCTGGGAGGAGGTGATCGACGTGATCTCCAAGCCGGTCGTCGCCGAAGGGCTGATGCGCGGCGAGTACGACTCCGGGCTGACCCACATGGAGCACGTCGAGGAGCATGCCGAGGAGCTGCGTCTCGATCTCGACATCGGCGAAGTCGACACCACCTGGGTGGTCTACGGCCACGAGAAGCGCTTCCGCGGCGAGGTGATCGGCATCCCCTCGGCGGAGCTCTTCGAGCGGGCAGCCGAGCGCGCCGGCAGCGTCCCTTCGGTTCACGCCTAGCAGGCGTTACCATCGCGCCCGACGCTGGCGCTCCTCACAGGGGCTCGCGCGGGCGTCGGCATCAGAGCGGTGGGCACGAAGGCGGCTTTTGCGGCGGCGGTTCGGCCCATCGGGGATCTCCCGTGGAGCCGAAGCATGTCCTCTCATGCCGACGAGGCCACCGTCAAGCGTTGGTTCGACGCCTTCAACTCCCGTGATCTCGAGGGAATGCTCGCCTGCATGCATCCAAACGTCGACCTCCACCCCCTGCACCTGCACGGGATCGACGGCGCGTACGAGGGGCACGCGGGGGTGCGCGAGTGGTTCGCGAGCCTGCGGCGGCTCGAGCACCATCACCGGGTCGACATCGCCGAGACCAGCGCCCTCGGCGATGGCCGGGTGATCGCGGCCGGAACGCTCTCCGGCGGCGACCCGGCCGGGCCCGCCTCCTTCTGGGCCCTCGACCGCCTCGAGGAGGGCACGATCGTCGCCGCCCGCCATCACCTCAGCAACAGGTTTCACCTGCGATGAGCGTCGGCGCCGGAGACGAGATCGGGCGACTGAGCGGCGGCGAGCTGAACGCTGCCGTCACTCGCGAGATCGTCAAGATCCACACCGCGGCGATCGGGCGCGGGCCGAAGAAGTCCTACTCGTTCCACAACGGCGACGCGCTGGTGACCGTGCTGCTCGAGGTGCTGACCCGAGCCGAGCAGACCCTGATCGCCCACGGCGAGGGCGACTCGGTGCGCGACGCGCGACGCCTCTCCCAGCGGGCGATGGCCGACCAGATGGTGGCGGCGGTCGAGCGGCTCACGGGCCGCCGCGTGGTCGCCTTCATGGCCGACAACCACCTCGATCCCGACATGGCGGTCGAGGTCTTCATCCTCGACTCGCCGCTGAGCTGAGCGGCAGCCGCCGTCGCGGTTCCTCGATGGAGACCGTGACGGGCTTCACGGTCGGAATCCGACGAGAGCAGTTAGCTAGCCTGCGAGCCGATGAGCGATCGCCGGGGAATCGAAGTCGAAGCGCTGGTGCGCGAGTTCAAGAACGGGCCGCGGGCGGTCGACGGGATCGACCTGCGGGTCGAGGCGGGCGAGATCTACGGCTTCCTTGGGCCGAACGGGGCGGGCAAGTCGACGACCGTGCTGATGTTGACCACGCTCCTGCCACCGACCGCGGGCACCGCCCGGGTGGCGGGGCACGACATCGTCTCCGAAGGGCCACGGGTGCGAGCCTCGATCGGCGCAGCACTGCAGGAGGCGGCGCTCGACCCGCTGCTCACCGGGCGCGAGCACATGCGGCTGCAGACGGCCCTGCACGGGATCGCCAAGGCTGAGCGCGGAGCCCGCGGAGCCGAGCTGCTGGAGCGGGTCGGCCTGGCCGAAGCGGCGGACCGCAAGGTCGGGGGCTACTCGGGCGGGATGCGACGGCGGCTCGACCTCGCCCTCGCCCTCGCTCACGAACCGAGCATCCTCTTCCTCGACGAGCCGACCACCGGGCTCGACATCCAGAGTCGCACGGCACTCTGGGACGAGGTCGCCCGCCTAGCGACCGAGGAGGGAGTCACCGTCTTCCTCACCACCCAGTACCTGGAGGAGGCCGATGCCCTCGCCGGCCGGGTCGGGATCATCGACCACGGCCACATCGTCGCCGAGGGGACCCCGGCGGCGCTCAAGGCCGAGATCGGGCGCCCGACGGTGGAAGCGACCCCCCATGAGACGAGCGAGCGCGAGCGGCTCGCCGCCGTGCTCGAGCGCTTCGGCGAGCGGGCCGGCTCCTCGCCGGGCAGCGCTGCGGCCCGGCTGGAGGGCGGCGAGGCGCAGCTGGCCGAGGTGGTGCGGGCGCTCGACACCGAGGGGATCGCGATCGAGCGGTTGCAGCTGCACGCGCCCTCGCTCGATGACGTCTTCCTCGCCAAGACCGGCCGCTCGCTGGAGGGGTCGGGGGGCGCCACCGCTGGGGAGCCAGAGCCCGAGCCGGCCGGGGCGACGTGAGTGCCCCGATCGGCATCCAGGTCGGCCAGCTCGCTCGCCGCTCGGTGCTGCGCACGATGCGCCAGCCGGCCCAGATCGTCCCCGCCCTGATCTTTCCCCTCTTCCTGCTCGCGGTCAATTCCGGGGGGCT
>CAZQET010000205.1:0-6840 GCA_964591825.1 uncultured Conexibacteraceae bacterium | reverse complement strand
GGCGGCGCCGTCAGCGCGGCGATGGAGGAGCGCGGCATCCCCTTCCACCTCTCCGGTCCGACGGCGCTGTTCCAGCGGCCCGAGGTGCGCGACGCGATCGCCTGGCTGCGGGCGCTGGCCGATCCCGAGGACTCGCCCGCGGTCGCCCGTTCCCTGACCCGCCCGCCGATCGAGCTGCGGCCGGCTGACCTGGCGCGGCTGACGACGATCGCCCGGCGCCGCAAGGTCGACATAGTCTCGGCCTGCGAGGCGGCGCTGGAGAGCCCGCAGATCCCGCCCGAGGGGCGCGAGCGAATCCAGGCCTTCCTGAAGCTCTACGGGGAAGCCTCGGCGGCGCTCGAGGAGCGCCGCGCGGACGTCTTCGTGCGGCGGCTGATCGAGCGCGTCGGCCTGCGACGGCAGCGGCTCTTCGCCGCCGAGCCGGAGGTGGCGGAGCGGCTGCTCGGGCTCTCGCAACTGGCCGAGCTGGCCGCCGCCTGGGCGCGGCGCGAGCCGCACGGCTCGACCCGCGACTTCGTCCGCTACCTCAGCGCCGTCGCCGAGGCCGGAGTCGAGCCCGCGGCGGGCGAGGGGCTGCGCTCTCCCGGCGCCGTCGCCGGCCTCGACGTCGCCAGCGCCAAGGGCACCGAGTTCGACCACGCCTTCCTGCTTGGCGGCGAGGCGGCGAGCGTGCAGGCCCGCGCGACCCTGGTCCTCTCCCGGATCGCCGCGGAGGGCGAGGCGCGAGCCCCGTTCGATGCGAGCGGCGCACCCGAGGGAGCGCCGGTCGAGGAGGAGTTGCAGGAGGAGGAGCTGTTCGGACCGGCGGAGGGGCTGCACGCGACCTACCGCAAGCTGCGCGAGGAGGTGCTCGAGGCCTCGTGGAGAGCGGGGCGGGAGCTGTCCGAGCCGCGGCTCGACACGGTCGTCGACGTCAACCGGGCGATCGCGCGCCACCTCGAGCTGCTGAAGCTCGCGGCCCTGGCACAGCGGCCGGGCGAGGAGGCGACGGCCGAGGCGATCGAGGCGGTCAACGGGCTGCTGCGCCAGGTGGCGACGCCCGAGCAGCAGGCCGAGCTCGACGCCTCGCCGCTCGACGCCTACCTGCTCGACTCCGAGAGCGAGCGGGACGGGCGGCGACGGCTGATCGCGGCCCGCCACGAACCCTCGCTGGAAGCCTTCCTGCCGCGCCGCGGCGACGGTGCGCTCAGCCTCTCCGCCTCGGACCTCGACCTGTACCTGACCTGCCCCCTCAAGTACAAGTTCTCGCGGGTCTTCGGGATCCCCCAGGAGCCGACGATCAACCAGCGCTTCGGGATCCTCGTCCACAACGTGCTCGAGCGCTTCCACAAGGAGGCGGACGAGGACGGCGTCGAGCGGCTGATGGACCTCTTCGAGGCGGGCTGGCGGCGCTCGGGCTTCGGCGCGAGCGACGACGAGCTGCAGTTCCGCGACCGCGCCCGCAACGCGATGCGCCTCTACTGGGAACGCGAGCAGGAGGCCGAGGGGGAGCCGGTCTGGCTGGAGCGCAAGTTCGACATCCGCATCGGCCCACATCACGTGCGCGGCAGCGTCGACCGGGTCGACCGCCTGCCTGACGGCAGCCATGAGCTGATCGACTACAAGACCGGCGAGCGCAAGAGCGAGGAGCAGCTCGAGAGCGACCTGCAGCTCGCCCTCTACCGGCTCGCCGCCCGCGAGGCGTGGGACGTGGAGGCGAGCACCGGCAGCTACTACTACGTGCTCGACGCCGAGAAGGTCGCGGCGCCCGTGCAGGCGGACGACGCCGAGAGAGTGGAGCGCACGGTGCTGACCGTCGGCGAAGGGATCCAGAGCCAGGACTTCGAGCCACGCCCCGCTCCCGTCACCTGCTCTTGGTGCGACTACCGGCTGATCTGTCCGGCAGCCGAGAGCTGAGCGCTACTCGTCGCCCTGCTGGCGCAGGAACTGCTGGAAGTCGCGCGCGATGGAGTCCGCCGAGGGGAGCTCTTCGGGCGACTGGAGCTGCTCGGACTGTTCGGCCTCGATGCGGTCGACGAGTTCCTCGATCTCGGGGTTGGCGGCGATCGCGCGATCGATCTGCTCCTCGTAGCTGCTCGCTTCCTCCTCGAGCTCGGTGGCGTCGACGGCGACCCCGGTCAGGCCCTCGAGCCGGCGCAGCAGGGCGAGCGCCGCCTTGGGATTGGGCACGGCCGCGATGTAGTGGGGAACCGCGGCCCAGAGCGAGGCCGAGGTCATGCCGACCTGGCGACAGCAGTCGTGGACGACGCCGACGATCCCGGTCGGGCCCTCGTAGCTGGAGCGCTGCATGTCGAGCTCCTCGACCAGCTTCTCGTCCGAGGCGAGCCCGGTGATCGGCACCGGCAGCGTGTGGGAGACCTCGGCGACGAGCGCCCCGAGGGTGATCACCATCTCCACTCCGAGCGCGTCGGCGGCGGTGGCGATCGTCTCCGAGAAGGTGCGCCAGCGCAGGTTGGGCTCGGTGCCGTCGAGGAGGACCAGGTCGCGCTTCGCCGCTGGCACGCGCACCGCGATCAGCTCGTTCTGCGGCCAATCGATTCGGCGCGCCTGGCCCTCGGTGAGGACGATCGTCGGCCGGGTCGCCTGGAAGTCGAAGTAGTCCTCGGCGTCAACCGAGGCGATCAGCTCGGAGTCGAAGGCCTCGGCGACGGCGCCGAGGGCGGTCGACGCCGCCGCAGCGGCGTCGTTCCAACCGCGGAAGGCGCAGATCAGAATCGGACTGCGCAGCTGCGGTACGTCGCCTTCCCAGCGAAGCGAATCCACTCGATTGAGGTTACCGATGGCTTTCGGTCGCGAGGGCGCGGCGGACGAGGCCGTAGGCGACGAAGAGCACGAGGGCAGCGAAGGAGAGTTCGAGCACGCGGGTCGGGACCTCGTTGGCGACGCCCACCCCGATCAGCACGCCCAGCGGCGAAAGCACACCGATGACGATGGCGTCGCGCAGGCTGACGTTGCCATAGGCGTTCTGGCGCACCGCCCCGACGCAGGCGACGATGACGATCATCAGCAGCGAGGTCGACTCACCCTCGACCTGGCTGAGGCCGAGGAAGACGGTGAGCGCGGGCACGAAGAGGACGCCGCCGCCGACGCCGACCAGGCCACCGGCAAGCCCCCCGGCGATTGCGATCAGGATGGCGGCGAGCACGTCCATCACTTGACGGCAAGCTCGATGGCGACGGCCACGAGCAGGGTGGCGAAGAGCAGAGAGACGGCGCGTTGGGAGATGCGCTGCTGGATCGCCGTGCCGGCGACGACGCCGAGCACGGCCGGGATCGAGAGCCAGAGGCCGGTGAGCAGGTGGACGTTGCCGTAGATGCCGCCCTCGGCGATCGCGCCGAGCAGGCCGATCAGGACGATCGCGGCGAGGCTGGTGCCGGTGGCAAGCCGCTCGCCGTAGCCGAACCAGAAGATCAAGAGGGGCACGATCACGGTCCCGCCGCCGACGCCGAAGAGGCCGCTGAAGACGCCGGCAAGAGTGCCGATTACCGCGAGCTTGAGCGCGCGGTGGGAGATCGGCGCCGATTCGGTGGCCATCGTGCCGCGATACTAGAGGCGTGTCGGCGGATTCCGGGAGCGGGGCTGGGGCAGGCGGCGCCTCGTCGCTCGCCGTCCTGCGCGCGGATCCGGCCCACGCCGCCGTCCTCACCGATGTCGACGGAACCCTGGCGCCGATCGTCGAGCGACCCGAGCAGGCCGCAGTGCCGAAGCGGGCGAGTGAGCTGCTGGCGACGCTCAGCGAGCGCTTCCGGCTGGTCGGCTGCATCTCGGGCCGCCGGGCGCTGGAGGCGCGGCGCCTGGTCGGCGTGGAGGGCATCGCCTACGCCGGCAACCACGGCCTCGAGCTGCTGCTTCCCGGCGAGGCCGAGCCGCAGCTCGACGCCGCCGTCGCCGGCCGGGAACGCAGCGCCGCCGATTTCGTCGCCGGGCTCGGCGCCGCGACGCTGGCCGCACGCGGCCTGCGCCTGGAGGACAAGGGACCGATCCAGAGCCTGCACTGGCGCGGCGCCGACGACGAGCGCGGCGCCGACGCCTACGCCCACGAGGTCGCGGCCGCCGCGGGGCGGGCCAAGCTCGAACCGCATTGGGGACGCAAGGTGCTCGAGCTGCGCCCGGTCGGTGGGGGCGGCAAGGACGCCGCCGTCGCCGCGCTGCTGGCCAGCGACGGCTGCCGCACGGCGGTCTACGCGGGCGACGACCGCACCGACCTCGACGCCTTCCGCCGGCTGCGCGAGATGCGCGAGGGCGGCGAGCTCGAGGCGGCGCTCTGCGTCGGAGTGATCTCGCCGGAGGGACCGCCGGAGCTGCACGAGGAGGCGGACGTGCTCGTCGACGGCCCCGAGGGTTGGCTGGCGATGCTCGAGGAGCTGGGCGGCTAGCGGCGTGCCCTTCACCGACCTGCTCCGCGTCACCGTGCTGCTCACCGGCGCCGAGGCGACCGCGCTTGCCGCGATCACCGCCGTCACAGTCAATCGCGACAACGACACGACGACCCTGATCGTCGCCGCCGCCTGGTGGGCCGTCGCGCTGCTCGTCGGCCTCTACCTCGGTCGTCCCAGTCGCGCCGCCGACGCCCTGCGCGACGCCCTTGCCCGCGCCCGTACGGCCACCTCGCTGCCGCCGGAGACGCCCGGCCGCATCGCCCTCGTCCGCCTTTGGCCGATCGCCCTCACCGCGATCGCCGCCGGCGTTCTCGGCGTCTTCTTCCCCGGCGTCGCCGCGGTCGGCGCCGGCTACGCCCTGCTCGTCTCGCTCGCATGGCACTCGCGGGAGGCCGCCGTGGAGGCGATCGAGCAGCGCGACGGCGTCCGCTTCTACGTCGTCCCGAGCTCCGCGCTGCGACCGATCCAGCTGGTTCGCACCCCGGGGCTGCGCTCGGACCGCCTGCGCGCCTGAGCAGGGTGCAACGCCTTCTCCACCTATAAGGGGGATAAAGCGTTGCACCTGCGATGATCGTGGCGTGGGGCGGGGAACGACTCTACGTCTGGGGGTGCTTGCGGGCCTTGTGGCCGCGCTGCTACTCCCGGCCGGCTCGAGCGCCGCCGAACGCACTGTCACCGTCAAGGGCTCGGCCACCCAGAAGGTCCCCAACGACGCCGCCAAGCTCGGCTTCTCTGTGAGCAAGGAACGCGGCTCCAGAGAGGCGGCACTCCACGTGGTCGCCGCCCGGCTGCGCGCCGTGATCGCCGCCGTGCAGGCAACCCCGGGGGTCGGCCCCGGCGATGTCACCACGGGCACGATCTCGGTGCGCAGGATCCGGCGCGGCGAACAATCTCTCTTCCGCGCCTCCGAGGGAGTCGGCGTCGTCCTTCACGAACCGGCGCGCGCCGGCGACCTGGTCAACGCCGCGGTCGCCGCTGGCGCGACCGGCACCCGCGGCCCGTTCTTCTTCGCCAGCGACCCCGAAGCCGCCTACGACAACACGCTGCTCGCCGCCTTCGACCAGGCGAAGAGCAAGGCGACCGCCCTTGCAACCCGCGCCGGCGCCACCCTCGGCCCGGCGATCACGATCGAAGAAGCCACGGAAGCGATTGCCGCTCAGCCCAAGAGCCGCGAACTCGAATCCGCGCCCACCGCGGCGCCGCCGCCGGCCAAGCCAGGCGCCTCGACCGTCACCGCCACGGTCCGCGTCGTCTTCGCCCTTGAATAGACGCTACTCGCGGCGGATCAAGCGACTGAAGTCGTTCCAAACGCGGGTGTTCGCGATGTCCCCCGGAGTCAGCCACGCGCGCCGCGCGGTCGCCACCGCGTAGTCCATGTTGCTCAGCGTGTCGACCCCATGCGCGTCCGTGTTGAGCACGATCGTCACGCCCGCTTCGCGGGCGAGGCGGGCGTGGTGCTCGGAGAGGTCGCGGCGGTTGGGGTTGCCGTTGATCTCGATCATCGTGCCGGTGCGCGCCGCCGCCTCGGCAACCGCCTCGACGTCGATCGCGTAGGGCTCGCGGCGGCCGATCAGGCGGCCGCTGAGGTGGCCGATGCAGTCGACGTGCGGGTTCTCGATCGCCGCCAGCACCCGCGCCGTCATCTCCTTCTCGGCGATCGCGAACGAGGTGTGGACGCTGGCCACCACCCAGTCCAGCGCGGTAAGCACGTCCTCGGAGTAGTCGAGCGAGCCGTCGAGGCCGATGTTCACCTCCGAGCCCGCCAGCAGGCGGAAGCCGCGCTTGCCCCGGTTCCAGTCGCCGATCTCTTCGATCCTCTCCCAGAGCCGCTCCTCGGTGACGTGGTCGCCGAAGCCGTGACTGGCCGAGTGGTCGGTGATCGCCATGTAGTCGTAGCCGCGCTCGCGGCCCGCCTCCGCCATCTCCTCCAACGTGTTGCGGCCGTCCGAGAGGGTCGTGTGCGCGTGCAGGTCGCCGCGCACGTCGTCGAGCGTGACCAGCTCCGGCAGCGTTCCTTCGCGCGCCGCCTTCAGCTCACCGCGGCCCTCGCGCAGCTCGGGCTCGATGTAGGCGTAGCCGAGCCGCTCGTAGACCGCCGCCTCGCCGGCGCAAAGCTCGACCTCACCCGTCTCGACCTCGGTGATGCCGTGCTCGGAGACCGAGAGGCCGCGGGCGACCGCCTCCTCGCGCAGCTGCACGTTGTGGGCCTGTGAGCCGGTGAAGTGCTGGAGCAGGTTGCCGAATGCCTCGGGAGCGACGATCCGCAGATCGACGGCGACTCCGTTCTGGGTCTGGGCGCGGACGCCGTTCGGCCCGGGTTTGCCGGCGGCGGCGATCAGCGGGCTGGAGATCAGCTGCTCGGCGAGGGCGGTGGGGTCGTTGGCGGTCGCGATCAGATCGACGTCCTTGCAGGTCTCGGCCCAGCGCCGCACCGAGCCCGCCACCTCGACCCTGTCGGCCG
>CAZQET010000204.1:0-6817 GCA_964591825.1 uncultured Conexibacteraceae bacterium | reverse complement strand
TCATGCTTTGGCTCTCGGCCATCGTGGTGCTTCCTTTCGTCAGTCGACTTGCAGGTCAACCGACGAGTCTGGGGCCCGCGGTGGCCGGAACTTCGTTCCCGGCCCCTACGTGGCGGTTACACCACTTTTAGCGACGTGACCCTAAGACCCATGCCTAGAGCCAAATCTCGGAGACCACGGGACGCTACTGGACTAGCGGCGCGCGATCATAATCCGCGTGTCGGGGGTTCGAGTCCCTCCTCCGGCACTGTCCACCAGCTAAAGGTGTGCGTCCGCCGGTCGATGAAGGGTTCTAGCCGTGGACAAGGCAACCTGGGACACGATCTTGGTCGCGGCGGTACCTCTTGTGCTGTGCCTCTCGATCTATTCCTTGATCGTCGCGCGACCTCGCAGGCAAGTCCTCGTCCCGTTTCTGCCCAGCCTGTCTGCCAGCATCGCAATCTACGTGTCCATGGTCGGTGGGGCCTCCAGCTTTCACAGCGCCATCGTCCTTTGTACCTCTCTCGCTCTGAGTTTCGCCCTCCTGCTCATCATCGCTCAACCGTGGCGAGACAAGCTCGCCGCATTCTCCTGTGCCCTGCTGGGTGTCGTCAGCCCGTACGCTCTGTTCATTGCGCTTCTCGCGGCGGCGTGCTGGGGCCACACCGAATGCTTCGGCTGACGGCGACCTAGAAACATGGGGTCGACTTGCCAGGGTGAGTCCAAAGTGAGACCGGGCCAGTCCGTACAGGGCGGGACTAGAGGGGAACCGGCACTCGCTGGAACCGCTTCCTAGGGCCAAATCCCCGAGACCACGGGACTCAGCGGGACTGGTCGCACGCGATCATAATCCGCGTGTCGGGGGTTCGAGTCCCTCCTCCGGCATCCGGATTCCCCTTTCTATAGAGCCAATTTTTGCGGCACCCGCGGAATGACTTCAAAATCCGCAGGTTGCGGGCTCAAGCTCTCCTGCGACTGGGATTTCCTATTGCAGCCGAATTACTTCCTGACACCTGACTCTCGGTGGACCGAACTCGGCTCTCGCTTTCATCCAGAGGCTAGTAGTCGAGGAGGCGTCGCAGATCGTCGGCGCTGAGGTCGGCATCGCGCAAGATGCCGGCGAGGGTGCCGCGACGGAGCTCCCGGTGCAGCGGAACGACTAGCGCATGCCTGCGCCCAGGCTTCTTCAAGCGGACGTGGCTGCCGCGTTGGCGGACGACTTCCCAGCCCTCCTTGCGCAGCGCCTTGATCAGGCGCTCGCCGGAGACGACCGGTTGGCGCGGGGTCACGCCGGCAGGGGAATCGTGCGGCGGATCACGCCGCTGTCGAGCGGCTCGCCGTCTTCGCGTAGGCCCTCGACGTAGAGAGCGACCGCCTCGTTGGCGTTCGACATCGCGTCCTCGAGGTCGTCGCCCTGGGTATGAAGACCGGGAAGGTCGGGGGCGTAGACGTGGTAGCCGCCCCCGTCCTGGGGCTCGAAGACCAGCTCGATTTCTTGTGCATCTGCCATAACCGCTCCTCTCTAGCTTACGCCAGCTTTCGGGCCGCTGGCCTATCTAGATGTCAAGGGCGACGCTCATCGAACTCTCCGGGCCTTCCGCTTCAGGCGCGGTGGACCCGACCGTGGACCGAACTCAGGACTTCCGGCAGAACTGAGCGCATCTGGCGGAACGGGCGACCGCTCAGGAATGCGAGGTGCGCTCGACTGGCGCGAATCATAATCCGCGTGTCGGGGGTTCGAGTCCCTCCTCCGGCATGGCTTGCTGTCTGGATTCGGGCGCTTTGGGTTGGCGCGGTTCAGGGGGCGTTGACGCAGGGGTGGAAGGGGCCGTAGGGACCGGCGAAGGGGCGACAGGAGCCGACGGGTTCGGGCTCTTGCAGCCGGCCGACGCGGAAGTGATAGGTGGTGGCCGGGCTCTTGTGGCCGTCGGCGGCTATGGCGCGGACGCGGAAGATGTGGGTGCCCTTGCCGACGCGGTAGTGAGCAGGGGATGCGCAGGGCACGAAACCGGCCGAATGACCCTGATGACGGGAGGGGCGACGCAGACGATCGGCACTTGCTCGCGCGCCGGTGCCGCGCTTGTCGGCGCGACCCGCCACCCTGTGGACGCCGCGACCGCTGAGCTTGCAGCGGTAGCTTGCTGCGCGTCCGCCAACGGCATGAAAGCCGAAGACCGAGAGGACACCGCGCTTGGCTGGACTGAGGCGTTTGGGCGGATGGCGGGTGATGACGACGTGTAGGCCGTGCACGCGACGAGTCGGTTCGATCGGCTCCGGAGCGAAGGGATTGGTCGAGAAGATGATTTGTTCGTGCTGGCCGGCCGCGAGGCAGAGTGAGGTAACGGCGCAGGAGATCGCGAACATCCCGTTCGGCCCGCCTTCGGATGTGGAGGGTGCGGGGATCACGTTGACGAAGTCCCAGGCGGAGCTGGTCGGATCGATCGAGGTGAGGGCGTCCGCGTTGTTGTCGACCGCCGCGCAAGCCGTGGGCACTGGGCAGGAGACGCCTTTGACCGGCAGCCCGCTTCCCGCCGCAACCGCGTGCCAGGCGCCGATCCCGCCGGTCGGGTCGGCCGAGCTGATCATCTGCCCCGCGTTGCCGGTGACGCAGAGCGCCGGCGTCGGGCAGGAGATCCCGTTGAGACTGCTCGCGCCGCCCGGCTGGCCGACGACGCTCCAAGCCGAGGACGGGCCACTTGGGTCGGTCGATACGGCGATGCTGCCTTCATTGCCGACCGCGGCGCAGAAGCTCGTGGTCGGACAGGAGACGCCGCGAAGGTCGAGTGAAGCTTCAAGCTGCGTCACCTTCCAGGCGGAGGCGTCGCCGGTCGGGTCGCTGGAGGTCAGCACCTTGCCGCCGTAGGCAACGGCGACGCAGAAATCAGCCGACGGACAGGAGATTCCGGTCATGTGGATGCGCGGTTCTTTTTCGCCGCTAAGCGGCGTGAAGCTCCAGGCGCCTTCCCCACCGGACGGGCTCGTCGACTCAACGATCCTGCCATCGAGCGTGCCGCCGATGCAGAGGCTCGTAGACGGGCACGAGAGACCGCGGATCTGAGCCCCCGGGAAGGTGAGGGTTTCGCCCGGCGTTTTTTCTTCGTGGACCGGCTTTCCTCCGATGTGGAAAACCGTCCAGGCTCCCGATCCTCCTGTCGGGTTCGAGGAAGTGGCGATCAGGCTGTCGCTTCCCCCCACCACGCAGAAGGACGGCGATGGACAGGACGCCGCGAACATCGGCCCGATGAAGTTGTCGTCATGCAGCGTAGTGACATTCCAGGTGCCAGCCGCTGCCTCCGCCCCCGGCAAGGCAAGTACCAGCCCCGCCAGCATCAATGTCCCCAGCCTGAATCTCATCCTCCACCCCACAAACACGGCGGTGCGCGAGAAGTCCCGCGCCCTGCTCAGGTGTTCTGGTAGAGCGGGCCGTCTCCTCCCTCGGGAGTCGTCAGGCGGCCGCCCTTGGCGGTGATCGCGCCGCACTGGACGCAGTTGGTGTAGTTGACGACCACGTCGACATCGCCGTCCTCCGGTGCGTCGTCGGGAATCTCGTAGACGCCGGCCGGGCACATCCAGGCCCAGGTCTCGGCGATCTCGCGCGGCACCCGCTTCTGCACCCGAATGTGATTGGGCGCGTCGTCGCGAGTCGCGTTGCCGGTGATGTAGACGCTCGAGAGCTTGTCGAAGGTGAGCTCGCCGTCGGGCTGGGGATAGGAGTCCCTGCTGTCGCCGATGAACATCGGCCTGGCGTCGTTGCGGTGCAGCTTCCAGCGACCGCCCGGGAAGCGCCCGCCGGTGAGGATCATCATGCCGACGAGCGGCATCCCCTTGAGCAGGCCCCTCTGGAAGGGCTGGCGGGCGTTGCGCTGCGCATAGAGGTCCTTGCCGATGATCGAGTCCTCGACCGCCTGCTCATAGGCCGAGAAATCGTTGCGCTCGGCCTTGAGGCCGGCGTAGATCGCCTCCGCGGCCAGCATGCCGGACTTGATCGCGTAGTGGACGCCCTTGAGCGCCGTCAGGTTCATCATCCCGGCCGCGTCACCGACGAGAACCGCGCCCGGAGCCGAGAGCTTCGGCATCGCCCAGTAACCGCCCGCCGGCAGCGCCTTGGCGCCCCAGCTGACCCGTTCGCCACCGTCGAGCACCTTGCGGACCATCGGGTGCGTCTTGAACTCCTGTAGGAGGTCGTGGGCCGAGGTCGTCGCGTCGGCGTAGTCGAGATCGATGATGAAGCCGATCGAGACGAGGTCCTCGCCGGTCTTCTCGTCGACCATCGGGTACATCCACGAGCCGCCGATCTGGCCGTACTTCGGCGAGATCTTCAGCGGCCAGCCGCCGAGCGTGTGGACGACGCGGTCGAGCGGCTTGGCGACCTTCCAGACCTCCTTGACGCCGAGCTCCCAGACCCGCGGCTCGCGCCCCTCATCGAGATCGAACTCGCGCACGGCGGCGTCGGTCAGGTGCCCCCAGCAGCCCTCGGCGAGCACCGTTGCCTTCGCCGCGATGTCGGTGCCGGGCTCGAAGTTGCCCAGCTCCTCGCCCTCCTTGCCGCGGCCCTTGTCACCGGAGCGCACGCCGGCCACGGCGCCGTCCTCGACGATCAGCTGCGTCGCAGCCGTCTCGGTCAGCAGATAGGCCCCGTTCTCCTCGGCCTGGGCCTGCATGTAGCGGCACAGGGCCGAGACGGAGACGACCTCGTTGCCGTGGTTGCGCAGCGGCGGCGGGGGCGGGATGCGGAGCTTCGACCTGCCGTTTGGAAGGAGGTAGATCGCCTCCTTCTCCACCTCGCCGAAGGCGAAACCCTGCCGGCGCCACTGCTCGCGAGTGAGGTCGGGGAAGAGCTCCTGCAGAGGCCCGGGACGCATGACCGCGCCGGAGAGGTTGTGGCCGCCGCAGGTCTTCGCCTTCTCGATCACGGCCACCGGGACCTCTCCGAGCCTCTCCATCATCTCCGGATCGTCGGCGAGTAGTTGCAGCAGACGATTGGCGCAGGCCAGCCCGGCGGTGCCGCCGCCAACGATCGCGACGCCGATCTCGATCCGCTCGTCCTCGCCGTCGAGCCCGCGCTTGACGAACTCCTCGACCGTCTTCACCGGGGGCGGGAAATCAGCCGGGACGACCCTGCCGTTGGCGCCTGCCATGGGCGCGAGACTATATCCGGCCGATTGGAGGAGGGTCTAATAGTTCTGCGCACATGCATCGAGACCGTACGCTTCTGCGCGCCCGATCGCGACCGCAAACTTTTTTGCGCTGGTCGCCAGGACTGATTTGGGATCTGCTTTCAACTTCTGCAAGCCGTCTTCAACGGCAGCCAGCAGAGCTTCGACTCGGCCTCCGTCATGCCTGGGGGTGCCAAGGGCACGAAGTTCGCCGACCTCCTGGCTGATGCTCGGCGCCACGACTCTGTTGACCCATTCTTCTTCCTTCGCGGCCACCGAGCTGCTCGCACTTTGTTCGTGAGTGAGCGCCTCGAAGCCGGTCTGCAGCTTTTCCTGCCCTTCAGTGCATATGGCGTTGGCCCTCTTGACGAATTCCGCTTTGTCGATCGACGCGGTCGTCGTGCCGTTCCCACTGTCCCCGCCGCATCCGGCGGCAGCGACCATTGTCGCGAACGCACACATCAACATTGCCAGAGATGCTTTGTGTGACATTTTCCTCTCCTTTGAAAGATTTAAAGCCGGGGCACCAACACCGAGGCAACGACCGTCGCCGCCTTCCACCCTTCGCCTTCGTTCACCATCGTGAGCTGGTAGAGCTTGGCCCCGGGAGCGCGAAAGACGACGAAGGCCCGGCCACCCTTGACCCTTACCTTTGTCACCCTGCCGTTCGCCTGTTGACGGGCCACGTCTGCGGCTCCGGGGGTGAGCATCGCCGCGAGAATCTGGGAGCAAGCCGCACCCTTCCCCGGTCCGCTTGCGGCGAGCCGTGCGAGCGAGCGCTTGGCCAGCACCGAGAGCAGGGAGCACGCCCTGCCGGAGTCCTTGACGGCAACCGCCCTCAGGTAGCCGGTGAAGGCACCGAGGAGCGCCACTCGGCTCGAGCCCTCGGCTTCGGAGCCAAAGTCTTCGATGCTCTTTTCGCCGCCCTGATGGGTGCTCGAATGCGATTCGGGTCCGCTCGAGACACTTTCTGCGCCTCGTGAAGCCGCGGTAGGACTGGAAGACCCACCCCCGCCAGTGCTGCCCCCGCAGCCACCGGCGAGGAACAAGGCGAGGAGCGCAGCCGGAACCATGGGAGAGGCGGCCCGCGTAAGCCGACGGTAGCCGCCCATCGGCCTGCCCTAATGCCCCTGATGACGCTTTTGATGCCCGCCGGTCTTGCGGCAGGCGCTCTGCATCGCGGGATGCAGAGTTAGGGCCCTGCCGTTTTGCGCGGTGAACTTGGCGACGGCACGGTTGGTGGACGCGCAGAGGTTGGTCGAGTTGACCAGCAGACCCTTCTTACCGCCCTGCATCTTCAGGGTGAAGGTTTCAACCGGCGCATCGGGGACCACTTCGAAGGTGTTGCGGATGCCTCCGTTGACCGAGTCGATGCGTCCATCGAGATCCACCTCAACCGGCTGAGCGGACGAGCCTTTCAGCACCGCCACCAGGTCGGGCAGCTTGTGAGAGGAGGAGCGCAGATAGACCGGGCCCTGTAGTGGCGCTGCGAAGAGCGGTGTTTTCGCCACTGCGTGACCGTAAACCGAGCCCGCCGGACATTCCTGGGCTGCGAATTGCACCCTGGTGCAGACGGTCTTGATGTGGCCTTGATCGAGGAACTCGGAACGCGGCAAGGCAACCGAAGCGTGGGCGATGTTGGCGTAGGACCCCTTCTTGGGATAGCTGACCAGGGCCTTCAG
>CAZQET010000203.1:0-1662 GCA_964591825.1 uncultured Conexibacteraceae bacterium | reverse complement strand
CGAGCATCTTCGCGATGCGGTCAAGGCGGCCGTGCCGGCCGGCGCGAAGGTCCTCGTCGTCAGTCGCGGAGACCAGGGGCTGCTCGAGCTGAACGGGCGGCGCGCGGGCCACTTCCCTCAGGCGCCGGACGGCGGCTGGGCCGGGCACCACCCAGCCGACAGCGACGAGGCGATCGGCCACCTCGAGTCGCTGCGCGAGCAAGGCGCCGAGTATCTCGTCGTGCCGCCCACGTACGGGTGGTGGCTCAGCTATTACGAGGGACTGCGGGCGCATCTCGACTCGCGCTATACGGCGGTCGTCACCGACGAGCGTGCCGGAGCCATCTACCACCTCGAGGAGGTGGCAGGTTGAGCCCGTCGTTCTCAATCGTCGTGCCCGTCCACAACCGTGCCTCACTCACCGCGACGTGCCTGGATGCGATTCTGGGGGGAATGGTGCCGGCAGGCGAGGTGATCGTCGTCGACGACGCGTCCACCGACTCCACGCTCGAGGTCCTCGCCAGCTACCCGGACGCGGTCGAAGTGGTTCGGCTGCCGAGCAACGTCGGATTCGCGCGTGCCTGCAACGAAGGCGCTCGGGTTGCAAAGAGCGATCTGCTCGTCTTCCTCAACAACGACACCGAGCCCGTGCCTGGTTGGGCCGAGGCACTGGCGGCATACGCGGACGAGCACACCTCCGCAGCGGTGGTCGGAGCCAAGCTCGTCTACCCGACCGGCGCGGTGCAGCACGCGGGGGTGGTGATCGGTCAGGACGGCTACCCGCATAACCTCTACGCCGGCTTTCCAGTCGACCACCCGGCTGTCAATCGCTCCCGCCGATTGCAGGCGGTCACCGGCGCCTGCATGCTCGTCCGCCGCCCCGCCTTCGAGGAGGCGGGGGGCTTTGACGCGGGCTTCCTCAACTCATTGGAGGACGTCGACCTCTGCCTGAGGATCGGCGAGGCCGGGGGGGAGGTCCACTATTGCCACGAGGCGGTGGTGACTCACCTCGAGTCGGCATCGCGAGGCAAGCAGGACCGCTTCCGGCAAAGCGTCGAGCTGTTCCGGGAGCGCTGGCGCGACCGGGCGCCGCGCGACGATCTCGCCGTCTATGCCGAGGACGGCTTGATCGAGGTCGAGTACGCGGACTCCTATCCACTGCGACTCTCTGTTTCGCCCCGCCTCGCCGCGGTCGCCGACGGCCGCGAGCCGGAGGTCGAGGGCCTGCTGGAGGCCTACGCTCGGCAGGTCTCCGACCTGCTTGCCGAGGTGGTCCGCCTCACCGCGGCCGTCGGCAGCCGCAGCGGAGACCGCCGTCGCGGCGAGCGCTTCCTGCCGGCTCTGCCGGAACGATCGCGGTCTGGGAGCGCGGATTTCGAGCGACGCGAGTTCCTGCGCGAGGCGAACCGTCTCGAGGCCGAGGTGCGCGGCCTCCAGGAGCGCCTGGCGCGTGAAGAGGCGGAGTCGGAGGAAGAGAAGAGCGACGGTGCCTTCGCCGCCAATCCGCGCCTCGGGTATCGGCACCTGGTCGAGCATGTTCGCGCTGCCGTGGACGAGACGGTCGCCGCCGGCGCCAGCGTTCTCGTGGTGAGCAGGGGCGACCGCGCGCTGGTCGACCTCGAGGGGCGCGAAGGCCACCATTTCCCGCAGGACAGAGACGGCGGCTATCTCGGCCATCACCCC
>CAZQET010000202.1:0-10042 GCA_964591825.1 uncultured Conexibacteraceae bacterium | reverse complement strand
GATCCATGCCGGCGGGTAGAGGCGAAGGACCTCGTCGAGGACCATCTCGAGGTAGGGCATCTCCTTCTCGAGCTGGTCGATCGTCGGCGCCCTGCCGTCGAGCACCCGGTCTTGCTCCTCCTGCAGGCGGGCGAGCACATCGGGATGGCGCGCCAGCTCGTGCATCATGAAGGTGAGAGTCGAGGTCGAGGTGTCATGGCCGGCGAACATCAGCGTCATCACCTGATCGCGGACCTCCTTGTCGGAGAACCCCTCCCCCGCCTCGTCGCAAACGCCGATCAGCAGGCTGAGGATGTCCATCCGACCTGGGTCGGGATTGGCCCGCCGCTGGGCGATCTCCCCGTAGACGATCTCGTCGAGCACCGCCCGCGAGCGCACCATCTTCGACCAGGGCGAGCCCGGCCCGCGCAGCAGGCGCAGGTGGAAGTCGATGCCGTAGAAGCCGAGGGCCCGCTCGAAGTGCTCGGCTGCAGCGGCGCCCTTGCCCGCCTCGTCGGGATCCAGCCCGAGCAGCGCGCGCATCGCGATTCGCAT
Source organism: uncultured Conexibacteraceae bacterium (assembly GCA_964591825.1). GTDB lineage: Bacteria > Actinomycetota > Thermoleophilia > Solirubrobacterales > 70-9 > VRUE01. Next base: position 9,508 of record CAZQET010000202.1, on the reverse strand, counting down.
CGCCAAGCCGCGCATCCACCCGTAGATGTCGATCACCTCGCCCGGGTGAAGACGCTCGATCGCCGGGGTCGCCTCGGCGACCATCGCCGCGACCGAGGCCGAGACCTGCTCGCGGTGGAAGGCGGGCATCATGATCTCCCGGGCGCGGTCGTGATAGGCGTCGTCGATCGTCAGGAGGCCGTCGCCGAGCAGCGGGATCAGGTCGCCGAAGCTCGACTCGCGCCAGTGGAAGCTCTCCGGGTGAGCGACGGTGACGAAGTGGTTCGCCTCCGGGCCGAGCATGAAGACGATCGGGTGGTGAAGTAGGCGAACGCTGAAGATCGGTCCGTATTCCTCGTAGAGGCCGAGCAGCAGCGGCAGCGGATCGCGCGTCGCCTGCAGCGTGCGGGCGAAGTCGAAGTCCTGCGGGCCGGGAGGGTAGGAGCCGCGCAGGCGAACCCGCGCCTCGGCTCGCACATCATCGAGCACCCGTACCAGCGGGTTGGCGCTCATCTGCTTTGGCGGCGGCACCCGGGCGGACTGCTTCGACGGTTGGGCTGGCGTCTCCACGGCCACGACCTCATCCTAATTGGCCAGCTGGCCAACCCCCTTCGCGAACTGCATCAAATTCTCTGCCTGCCAGACCAAGAATTTGATGCAGTTCGGTGGTCAGGTGGCATTGGCGGCGAGCTGGCCGCAGGCAGCGTCGATGTCGCGGCCGCGGGTGAGGCGGACGGTGGCGGCCAGACGGTGCTCGGCGAGGATCGCGCGAAAACGCTCAATCCGCTCGGGGGACGAGCCCTGGTAGGCGCCGGTCGGGTTGTAGGGGATGAGGTTGACCTTGTAGGCGCGGGAGTCGAGCAGCTCGGCCAGCTCCCGCGCGTGCTCGGGCAGATCGTTGACCCCGTCGAGCATCACGTACTCGACGAAGACCTTGCGGCGGCGTCGCGACCGGTAGCGCTCGCAAGCGGACAGCACCTCGGCCAGCGGGTAGCGATCGTTGACCGGCATCAGCTGCGAGCGCAGACCGTCGTTCGGCGCGTGCAGCGAGAGCGCCAGGCTGACTGGCATCTCGCACTCGGCGAGGCGATCGATTCCCGGCACCCAGCCGACCGTGGAGATCGCGGTGCGGCGGTGGGTGACGCCGAGGTCCGGCAATCGTTCGCAGGCGGCGAGCACGGCGTCGAGGTTCATCGTCGGCTCCCCCATCCCCATGAAGACGACGTGGTCAATCGGTTCGACCCGGCGGAAGTGAAGCGCCTGGTCGAGGATCTCGTCGGCGCCGAGGTTGCGACCGAACTTCATCTGCCCGGTGGCGCAGAACGTGCAGGTGAGCGGGCAGCCCGACTGAGAGGAGAGGCAGACCGAGCGCCGACCGTCGCGGTAGCGCATCAGCACCGCCTCGATCGGCCGGCCGTCCGCCGTGTGGAAGAGCGCCTTCACCGTGCCGTCGTCCGACCTGGCCTCGGCCCGCGACGTGAGCGTCGAGAGCGGCACCTCGGCCGCCAGCCGCTCGCGCAGCACCGCCGGCAGATTGGTCATCTCCTCGTAGCCGCGGGCTCCACGCGCCACCCACTCCCAGACCTGAGAGGCGCGGTAGGCGGGCTCGCCCGCCACCGCGAGCGTGCTCTCGAGCAGCGTGCGATCCACGATCAGGCGAGTGTACGGCCGGGGCTAGAGACCCACAGCGTGGGCGAGCAGGTCGACCTGATCCGGATCGCTCGAGGATGGAAAGAAGATCAGCTCTCCGCAGCCGGCCGCCTCGAAGGCGGCGATGCGCTGCCTCACCGTCTCGGTGTCCTTGGCGGCGCCGGCGACGATGTAGCCGGCGACCTCCTCGCCGAGGAAGGCGTAGTAGTCGTTGAGGTAAGCGGCCGCCTCCGCCTCGGCGTCGTCGCCGAGCGAGTAGTAGGCAAGGCCCATCAGGCGGGGCTCGCCCTCGCGGCCGGCCTGCGCCCAGGCGGCCTTCGCCTTCTCCGCCAGGCCGGCGTATTCCTCCGGTGGAGAGCCACCGGCGATCCAGCCGTCGCCGAAGTGGGCGGCGCGGGCGAAGGAGGCGTCGACGCTGCCACCCACCACGAGGCCCGGCGAGCCCCGCTCGGCGGGGCCGATCCCATTCCCCGTCCAGACCTCCGTGATTCGCTCCAGCGCCGCGTCGAGGACTCTGCCGCGCCCGCTCAGGGGAATGCCGCTGGCCTCGTAGTCGTCCTCGCGGCCACCGAGTCCGATGCCGAGCGTGAAGCGGCCGCCGGAGAGGGCGTTGAGGCTGAGGGCCTGCTTGGCCAGCTCGGTCGCGTTTGGACGCAACGGCCCGAGCAGGACCGAGGTGCAGAGACCGATCCGCTCGGTCACCGCGGCCGCCGCGGCCAGTGCGACGAGCGGCTCATAGTTGCTGTAGACGACGCGATCGATCGTCCCCAGGCTGGAGAAGCCACGGACGTCGGCGCGCCGCGCCCACTCGACCAGTCGATCGCCGGTTGTTCTCGGCACTGCGTTGGGCAGCCCGATCGCTACGTCCATCGCATCCTCCTCGGGTCGTTCAGCGGATCGTGGGACTCGGCGCTGGGTCCCTCTACCCGCAACGGCTCCTGGCCAGACCTCACGCCACCCGTAGCTCAGCCAGCAGGCGGTCGACCGCGTCGCGTGCGTAGACGAAGACGATCGGGTCTTCGCTCAGCCGAAAGCGCGAGTTGGCGCCCATCACGACCGAGTAGACCTCGAAGGCGAAACGGCCGGGGTCGGTGGAACCGGCGATCCGGGCCTGCCGCTCTAGCTCGCCGAGCCAGGCGTCCATCGCGGCGGCGATCGCGTCGCGGACCGGTCCGGGCCGATCGTCGTACTCGGCTGAGGTCGCCGCCCAGAAGCAACCGCCCGGGTAGTAGTCGTCGTCCTCGAGATGCGCCAGGTATGCGTCGGCGATCGCCCGCAGCCGCGGCGCTCCGTCAGGCGCGCCCAGCGCCGGCTCGATCACCGCCGCCCGGAAGCGCTCCGCCGCCGCCCCGATCGTCGCCAGCTGCAGCTCCTGCTTTGAGCCGAAGTGAGCAAAGAGGCCGCTCTTGCTCATGCCGAGCTCGCCGGCGAGGCGGCCAATCGTCAATCCCTCCAGCCCGTCGACGGAGGCGATGTCGAGAGCCCTGGCAAGGATCGCGGCGCGCGTATCGGCGCCCTTGCCCGTTGCGCGCTGAGGTCGTCCGGCTGTCGACGTGGCTCGAGACACCGACTCAGGCTACAAAAAGAACGACCGTTCGTTTTTGAGTAGGCTTCGCGCGGCCCAAGGGCACTCAACCAAACTTCAAAAGGAGAGATCGATGGCGGGACACACGGTGAAGAAGATCGACGAGATGGAGGCGATCTACCTCGGCGCCTTCAAGCGCGCGCGGGCGGAGCTGGGAGTCGAGTCGTTCGGCTTGCAGATCATCGACCTGCCGCCGAGCTACGACGGCTACCCCGAGCACGACCATGCCGAAGACGGCCAGGAGGAGGTCTACGTGGCCCTGCGCGGCGGGGGCGAGATCGAGATCGAGGGAGAGCGCTATCCGCTCGATCCCGACCACGTCACCCGCGTCGCCTCGGGCGTTACGCGCAAGGTCTGGCCGGGCGATGAGGGAGTGCGGATGCTGATCATCGGCGGCGTGCCGGGCGGTCCCTACGAGGCGCCCGACATCTCCAAGCTGGGCGAACCCGATCCGATGGCGAGCTCTACCTGAGCCTCACTCGCCCTCCCGGCGCCGCTCGTGGCCGGGGCAGGCGAGGACCGGAAGCCTCGGGTAGCGGGGAAAGCGCGGGTCGGTGCGCGAGCGCCGGCAGAGGGAGAAGACCGACCCGCGCGTGTTGGGCACCAGCTGCTGGTGCAGGCAGCTGTCGCACAGTCCGCGGTTCGGCTCGGTGCCCATCTTGCCCGCAGGCTAGCTTTGCCGTGTGAACGGCACCGCCACGCTCTTCGACACCGACGCCACCGGACACTCGGCGACGGTCGAGGTGCTCGGCGTCATCTTCCGCGCCGAGGACGACGGCTACGCCGTGCTCGAGGTGCAGGACCAGGAGTCGGGAGAGGGCTTTGCGCTGGTCGGGCCCGTCGCCCACCTCGCCGCCGGCGACCGGGCCGAAGTGAGCGGCGAGTGGCAGACCCACTCGCGCTACGGCCGGCAGCTGCGCGCGCACGGCGCGCTGCCGCTCGATCCAACCGACCACGAGGGACAGGTCGCCTATCTGACCTCGCTGCGACACATCGGCCCGGCGCGGGCCGAGCGCCTGGTCGAGGAGCACGGCGAGGGAGTGCTGGCGGCAATCGCCGCCGACCCGCAGCGGGTGTTCTCCTCGCTGCGCGGCGTCAGCGTCGACCAGGCAGCGGAGGCGACCCAGTCCTGGCACGCCAGCCGCGCGGTCCGCGAGCTGCACGTTCAGCTCGCCCCCCACGGACTCGCCCACCTGGCGGCGCCGATCCACGCCCGCTTCGGCGAGAGATCGATGGCGATCCTGCACGAGGACCCCTACCGGTTGACCGAGGTCGCCGGGGTGGGCTTCGCTCGCGCCGATGAGATCGCGCTCGCCGCCGACGTGCCGCGCGAGTCCAGCCGGCGCGCGCAGGCCGCCGCCTTCTACGCGCTCGCCGAGGCCGAGCAACAGGGCAACAGCTACCTGCCGCTGGACGAGCTGGGGGCACGAGCGGCGCGGCTGCTGAGCCTGAACCCGGACCCCGACGTGCTGGTCGAGGCCGACGGGCTCGTGGCCGACGAGGGCCGCGTCTACCGGCGGCAGACCCGCGAGAGCGAGCTGACCGTGGCGGCGACCCTCGCCGCGCGCTGCGCTGCGCCGCCGGCGATCGAGCACGAGCCGGACGAGTCGCCGCCGGCGCAGAGCGACGGCGCCGAGCTCACCGAGGAGCAGTGGTCGGCGGTGCGGAGCGCCTTCGAGGCGAGGATCTCGGTGCTCACCGGTGGGCCGGGCGTGGGCAAGACGGCCTGCACGCGGGCGATCGTCGAGGAGGCTGACGCGGCCGGCGTGCGGATCGCGCTCTGCGCGCCGACCGGACGCGCGGCGCGACGACTCGAGGAGGCGACCGGACACCGGGCCCAGACGATCCACAGGCTGCTCGAGTGGATGCCGGGCAGAGAGCCCACCTTCAAGCCGGGCCATCCGCTGCCCGCCGAGCTCGTCGTCGTCGACGAGTCCTCGATGCTGAACCTGCGCCTGATCGAGGTCCTGCTCGCCGGGCTCGCCGAGTCGACCCACGTGGTCTTCGTCGGCGACGCCGACCAGCTGCCGCCGATCGGCGCCGGCAAGCCCTTCGAGGACCAGAACGAGTCCGGCGTCGCTCCCGACGTCCGGCTCACCCAGATCTTCCGCCAGGCGGCCCGCTCGATGATCACGACCGCGGCCCACGAGATCAACCAGGGGCGCGAGCCGCACCTCGAGCCGGTCGGCGACCAGGAACGCGACTTCTTCTTCGTCGAGCGGCCCAGCCCCGAGCGCGCCCTCGCGACCGTGGTCGAGGTGGTTGCCGAGCGGGCGCCCAACGGCTTCGGGGTCGACCCGATTCGCGAGGTGCAGGTGCTGGCGCCGATGTACCGGGGCGCGGTCGGGATCGACGCCCTCAACGAGCGCCTGCAGGCCGAGCTCAACCCCGACGGCAGGCGCGCCGTCGGCGATCGCTTCCGCCTCGGCGATCGGCTGATCCAGACCCGCAACTCGCACGAGCTGGGCCTGATGAACGGATCGATCGTCTTCCTCCGCGCCGATGACCCGGACGCGGAGGAGATCGTCGTCGACACCGACGAGGGCGAGACGCTGACCGTCCCCTACAGCGAGACGGCGACCCTGCGGCTCGCCTACGCGATCTCGGTGCACAAGGCCCAGGGCTGCGAGGTGCCCGTCGTGGTCGCGATCTGCCACCGCTCCCACTCCCGCATGCTCACCCGCCCCCTGCTCTACACAGCCGTCACCCGCGCCCGCCGGAGCTGCGTGCTGATCGGCGACCGGGCCGTGCTGGCGAGCGCCGTGCGCCGCGACGACGGCAGCGGACGGTACTCCGGCCTCGCGGCGCGCTTGCGGGGGTAGTTGGCAGACGACCCCCTCGCGATACTCCCCGCATGGAGAGCCCGCGCCCCTCGCTGCTCGCCGTCGCGGTCACTCTCGCCGGCGTTGCGCTGCTCGCGACCTTGATCCTTGCCGTGCCGGCCCTGCGCGAGGCCACGGGCGCCGCGATCGAAGGCGACACGGATGAGGTCCGCTCCCAGATCGACGGCCTCGGGTTCGCCGGGCCGCTGCTGATCGTCCTCCTCGCCCTGCTCCACGCGGTCGTCTTCTACCCCGCGGAGATCGTCGACGCGGCGGCCGGCTTTGCCTACGGCTTCTTCCCAGCCCTGGCGCTGATGATGCTCGGCTGGCTGCTCTCGGGCCTGCTCTGCTTCGCGGTCGGCCGCTCGCTGGCCCGTCCGCTGCTCGACCGCTGGTTTGGGACGGAGCGCTTCGAGCGCACCGAGGCGATGATCGAGCGGGGCGGGGCGACCCTGCTGCTCGCGATCAGGCTGATCCCGATCCTGCCCTTCAGCCTGCTTTCCTACGCCGCGGGGGCGGCGCGGGTGCCCATCTGGCGCTTCACCTGGACGACGCTGCTCGGCTACCTGCCGATCACCGCGATTGCCGTCTACTTCGGCACCAGGCTGGAGAGCCTCAGACTCACCGACCCGTTCGTCCTCGGCAGCGCCGCGGTGTTGCTCGCGCTGCTCGCCGTCGGACACTGGGCGATGCGGCGCGGCGCCACAAACGGCACCTCCTGAGAGCAAGGGCGAAGACCGCCTCAGCGAATTCGCTCGACCTGGAAGCGGTAGCTGGCCGGGGTCCTGTCGCCGTCGCCCGATTCGTCCCGCGCGGAGACGCGGACGACGTGTGGCCCCAGCGGAAAGCGACGCACGAGGCGTGCCGGGCAGGGACGGAAGAGGCCGCCGTCTATGCGGCAGACGAAGGTGGCGCCGCTGACGTTCGAGCCGAAGCGAAAGACGATCTTGGCGCGGTCGTCGTGAGTGCGGACCACCTTGCGGGGCCGCAGCCGGAAGAAGGTGCGGGGTGCCTTCTTGCGAATCGTTTCCGGCGGCGGGGCGCTGGTCGTGGGCGTCGTCGTCGATCCACCGGAGCCGGTCGTGGGCGGCACTTCGCTGCCCCAGTCGCCGGACGCCCGCGCTTCACTGGGTTCGACTTCCTGCTCGGGCGCTTCGCAGGTCGGCGCCGTGCCCCCGCTCGGAGTGAGCACCTCTTCGATCGCTTCCACCGCGTCGAGGAGACCGGCACCGACGTCGCAGGGGCCATATTCGGGATCGAAGGGCGAGGCGGCGCCCGCTGCCAAGGCTTCGCGGATGTCCTCCGGCGTGGCCGTCGGCTTGGCCTCCCGCATCAACGCCGCGACGGCGGCGGCGTGAGGGGCGGCGGAGGAGGTGCCGCAGAAGTACCAGCCCGTGGGAAAGAGCGCCGGTTCGACGAATTCGGCGAAGAACGTCGTCCTGACGCAGTCGGTGGCGACGACGTCCGGCTTCGAAAGCTCTTCGGGCACCGGCAGCTTCGCCGCCGGACCGCCGCCTTCGACCGGACCGAAATCGTGGCGCACCGGTCCTCGCGAGGAGTATTCCTCGGGCTCCGAGGAATCGGCGAAGAACACGGCGCCGGTCGAGATCGCCGCGGCCGAGCCGCTGTGGCCGAAGATCGTCGGGCCGACGACGTCCCCTCCGCTCGAGCGCGGGTACTCGGTCGCTTCCACGCCGCCACCGTTCTCAACGAGCGCGAACTTGACCGCCGGATCGCCTTCTCCGGCAACCCGGCGGTTGACGACGAGCTGCACCGTCTTGGTGGTGGAGCTCGTGTTGGGCCATTCGAGGTACTCGGCCGGCACCTGTTCCGCCAGGTTTTCTTCCCTCGATTGCCTGAGCAATCCCCCCGTGGCGTTGAGCAGGTACGCGTCGAGGTCGGTTTCGACCCCTTCCCACGGTTCGTCCCACTGCAGGTCGACCGCCAGGGTGGCGCCCGGTTCGACCTTGATGCCGAAGGTCCTGTCGACCGTTCCCTCGTCGGGATCGAAGTCGAGGCAGTGAAAGCCATTGGCGCCGGAGAGCGCCTCGACGGCGGGCGGGCAACCGCCCGCGTCCCTGTATTTCGGCGTTTCCCAGGATCCGATGTCGTGGCCTGCGGCGATCAGGTTGTCGTTGCCGGCGGCGGAGAGGTAGGTCACGCCTTCTTCGGTCACTTCCCTCACGGCCACCGCGATCGGCCCGTCCTGGAAGAACGGCTCCCCCGGATAGAAGACGTCGTCGGCGATCACTTCGGCGCCTGCTTCGGCGAGGCCGTGGATGTTCTGGGCGAAGGCGGTTTCCCCGTTGAAGGCGGAGGCGAAGGAGAGTGCGGCGCCGGGTGCGAGGTCGTGAACGATCTGCGCCATCGCCCGGCCCTCGTCCTCCGGTTCTTCTTCTTCGTCGGGTTCGCCGACCAGCTTGACGGCGGCTTTGTTGGCGCACGGGCTCGAAGGCCCGGGAAGGTCGGCGGTTTCGACATCCTCTTCGGCGGTCGTCGCGACCGGTCCGCTGCCGTCGGCGGCCTCGGTCGCCTGGTCGAAGGAGTCGGAGAGGATGCCGACGGTGACGCCGCTGCCGTCACGGGCGGGCGGCCCTTCGCGAGCTTCCCTCGCCCTCAGCTGTTCGTCGCCCTCGGAAACGACCGATCCCTGCGGCGAGGTGCAGGCAGCCAGGATCGGCGTCAGCACGGGCGTCACGCTCCTCACGCCGCCCACGGCTGCGACTGCGCGCAGGTGCCCGGGGGGCACCGCCACCGTGACGGTCTGGTAGCGGCCGCTGGCGGCGAGCACCTTGGCCCCGACGCCATGCAGATCGTCGCGAGCGATAAGTGCGCCGCGGCGAAAGCGGACGTTGGCGAGCAGGCGCCCGCCGGAACGGGCGAGGCGATCTGGCGCGAGCCCGAGCGCCCGCGCCTGCCTCGCCGGCGAAGCGCCGCTGAGCGCCGGCGAAGCCAGCCTGGCGAGGCGAGGCGAGAGCTTCGCCTCGGCCGGCGCCGCCCCGGGGGCCGCCGACGGGGCGGCGGCGAGGGCGAGCAGAGCCGCGCAGAGGCCCGCGCTGCAGCGGCGGCGGATTCTGTCGCGCGTCATCGAGTTCACCGTATCGACCAAGGTCCCCGCTTCCTCGAACACCGCTGGACGGCCGTCGGACCACAGCGGCCACGATCCCCGCTTGGGGCGCGAGCGGAGCGATCCTTGCTACGGTCCCCGCGTTAGGTCGGACGGTTATCCGGCAAAAGTCGTGTCTAGCGCTCGCGTCGTTGCTTTACCGAAGCCTCCGCGTTCGCAGCACAACGAGTGGAGGCAATAAATGCCGACTGGAACAGTCAAGTGGTTCAGCGACGACAAGGGCTACGGGTTCATCACGCCCGATGACGGCTCCCAGGACGTCTTCGTCCATCACAGCGCCATCCTCGGTGAGGGCTTCAAGTCCCTGACGGAGGGCTCCAAGGTGAGCTACGAGTCCGAGGAAGG
>CAZQET010000201.1:0-17460 GCA_964591825.1 uncultured Conexibacteraceae bacterium | reverse complement strand
GCGACGGTGACCGACTCCAACGTCTACGCGGTTCCCGGCAGCAGCTGGGAGATTAGGGCGACCCCAAGCGAGGGGGGCGGCAGCAGCGTTGAGATGATCTGGACGCGCGAGTTCAAGCCCAGCCCGAGGGGCCGCTTCTTCGGCTTCTTCTTCACGCGGTTGGGCGATCGCATCTTCGGCAAGTACGCGCGAGATGTCCTCGAGAACATCGAGCGCCTCGAGGCCGCCCTTGACGTCCGGCAGTCATGAACTCCTTGCGGCAACAGGCTGGAAGGCGACCTCGTGCTGCGGCCGCACGACGCTGAAGTGGTGGCCGTCGAGCGTCGCTCAGGCGCTGCGCAGGAGCTCGGAGACGACCTCTCCGGGCTGTTGACCGCGCTCGTTGGCGATCCGCTCTAGCCGCTTGGCGTCGTCGCCCTCGACGCTGACGAGAATCGACAGCTTTGCGTCGGGGTTGCCCTCGTGGATCTCGATCTGGGCGCGGTCCAGCTCGGCGTCGAAGTCGCCGGGCTGGGGATCGGGGTCTTTCCAGGGATCCTTGGCCATCTCAATCGAGGATTTTACGCTCGCGGTCGGTTGCGGGCCAACCGGTGACGATCAACCACGTCGTCGGGTCGAGGGTTCGCTCGATCACCAACGTGAGCACCCGCCCTCCATCCGTCTGCCCGATAAGCATGAGCCGCTCGCCCTCCTGCCCGCTGTCGCGGGGATTGCGCGCCGTCGCGTGGCGGTTGCGCGGTAGCTGCTCAGCCTCGGCGGTCGAGATGTCCCGCGCCCCGAGCTTGACCCGCGCGGCGTCGGTGGCCAGCAGTTGGGAGATCATCCCTGCCATCTCCGCGATGTCTATCCGATGGCGCTGACGGTCGGCTCGGCGACGGGGGCGGTTCTCTGAAGCGCGATCTGCTGGGGCAACGAATGGGGCAACATGCCCCACAGATTCCAGCCGATCTCCACGTAGTTCGATTGCGAGAATCGGCTTGAAACCGAGCTCCACGTAGCCCAGCGTGACCTCAGGTTCGGGCTCATAACCCGAAGGTCGCGGGTTCGAATCCCGCCATGCCGTAAATGTGATGTGTCGCGACATCGGAGACAGATGTCGCGGGACATCGTAGACACGTCAACTCCCTCTGATCGGCTGGTAGTCGCGACTCGGATCGAGCGTCAGCCGGCGGATCAGCTCCCCTGTTCGAGCGTCGAGGACGCGGATGTCGCGGCCAGCTACGAGCAGCTTGATCGGCTTACCCCTGTGGGCGCGGCCAGACCGATGTGGTGAAGCTTTGAGTCGTGGCGCAGGGTGACCGTGCCGGCGGTGTCGACCTTGTCGTGGCGAATGCGGAAGTGGATCTCGGGCTCAGGCGCATTGGCTGGCCGCGCCTTCAACCGGGCGCTGTAGGCCTGTAGGGGCGTGCGCCTTCCCAAGGCCCGGTGGGGCCTGATCGCGTTGCAGTAGTGGCAGAAGGCCTCGAGCCGAGCGAGGCTCCAGGGCCTCATAGCCGCCTTCTCTATATCGGGCCAAGAGCTTGTAGATCCAGCTGCGATGAACGCCGTGGGCCGCTGCCAGCTCTGAGACCGAGCGGCCCTCCAGCAGATGCGCCTCGACCAGGCACCGCGCCTTTGCCACAGGAGAGCTCCCTTCATTTGGGTGTCTCCTATGTCTCGACACAGGTGTCGCCTATGTGCTGACACCGGACACCGCTCCCGCGTGACCCTCGCGCAGATATGACTCCCAGTCCCGATCGGCACCCAGTTCGGTCGCCGATTCCCGCGCACACAATCATCGAAAAGGGTTCGACATAGCCCTCGGGATCTGATGCCTTCGCCGGGGCCTGACGGCGGAGATGTCACCGGCGGGGCTGGGACAAACGGGACTTCTGCTCCAGGAAGGGTGGTGAAGCTGGCGATCGCGCCGGTGGCAGTGGCGGTGTCGTTCCCTTCGCCTTCGACGGCAGCGAATATTGAGCGCCGCCGACGCCTCACCGCCCCCCTTAGGGCAGGCGCCAGCCGCCGAAGCCGCCCTCGAGGTCGAGAGGCGCGGGTTCGGCGCCGGTGGCAGCAGCGAAGACCGCGGGCGCGACGAGCCGGATCGTGGCCACGGCCGGGACCGGGCCGGTGGTGACGACAGTCAGCTCTCCCCGGCTGAAGGTGCCGGGCACGGCGTGGTCGGGCGGGACGACGGCCTCGACCGGCGGCCAATCCCCGGCCCGAACTGCGAGCCTCACCGGGCGCCCGCGGTCAACGGCCTCGAAGCCGAGCCAGACGGACTCGCCGGGGAAGAGCGCCGCTAGCGCTTCGCCCTCGCCGGCAAGGGCTGTCGGCGCGAGCCCGTAGGAGCGGACCCGGGCCTCGTCGTTGCCGGCGGGCTCGCCGGCGGCCAACGTCCGCTCCAGGTAGATGAAAACCGTGCCCGCCAGCAGGATGCGGCCATGGTCGAGCTCGAGCCCGGGAGCGGCCACCTACGCGGGCTCGGGCCGCCGCGACCCGCCGGACGGCTCCTCGGGCCGGAAGAGGTCGTCGATCACGGACCGGGGCACCATCAGTTCGCGGCCGAGGCGCACCCGCGGATCCTCCGGTCCGTCGTTCCGCAGCGAATAGAACACTCCCGGGTCCAGCTGGGGAAGCTCGGGGGGCGGTCCCGCGGCAGCCAGCGATTTCGCGATCTGCTCTTCCCACTGGCCGACGATTCCCGCCTGATCTTCGGCCGGCGCCCAGATGAAGAACGGGCGCGCCGGCAGCGCGCCGAGGGTTCGCCGCCAGACCTCGGGCGGAACCAGTTCCGTGTCCGTGTTGCTGGCCCTGAGCAAGAGCTGCCAGCTCCTCCACAGCAGCGGCGGGGCGGTCAGCCGAACCGGCGGCCACTGGTGGCTGGACCTGGTCGCGAGCGCTACCACGTCGGGGTGATGGCCCCCCAGCTGCTGGCGCAGCCTGGCGACCACCCGGTCGAACTGCACCTGGTCGAATTGGACCGGCACCCCCGGCTTCGCCGTCGAGCCCAGCCGGAGCCCCTCGTCATCCTGGCTGCGCAGCGCTTCGTCGGCGATCAGCATCAGGTGGGCGCCGAGCAGTTCCAGCATCGGGTTCTCGAAATCGTCGAACAACGATTTGGCGAACAGCTCCGTCGCGACCTTGCGCTCTTCGGCGAGCGCAACGCGGACTTCTTCGACGACGGCCAGTCGCGGGTCGGCCGGGTCGAAGCGGTCGCGCGAGAGCAGCACGCTGACGTTGTGGCGGCGGCCACCGGCGGCGCCGAGCTCCTCCTCGACGAGGAAGACCTGAGTCTGCCAGTCCGCGACCGCGTGGATGGCCTGCTCGGCGGCGATCCCGGAGCTGTCGGACCAGCGCAGGAAGTACGGGCCGGGATCGACCGCGAGCAGCGCGCCGGCGGCCGGGTCGCGGTCCGCGGTCGGCGCTTTCAGCTCGAGCAGGTCAGCGACCACCCTGCCGCCCGGGTCGTGCAGGGAGAGGCCGGTCAGCTCGGCCGTGGTGCCGTCGCCGGCGTCGACGGCGCTCCAGCGCCTCGTCATCAGGAAAATCTCCGCGCCCTTGCCGGCAGCGACGTCGACGCTCAGGCTTTCGTCGGCCGCCAGCTCCCCCTGGAAGTCGTGGGAGAACGCGGTGCCGAGGATCGGGGCCGGGCTCGCCAGCTCGATGCGGGCAGAGAGGTCGACCGCCTCGGTGCCGGTCATCTCCCGGTTGACGAGCACCAGCTCCTCGACCGTGGTTGCGCCGAGGTGGGCCTTGACCTTGTAGACGCCGGGAGCCACCTCCGCCTGCAGCGAGCCGACGCCGCGCCCTACGAGCCGGAAGCTGTGGTCGATGAGGAAAACCTCCGCCAGCGCCCGCTCGGTGACGATCTCAATCGGCACCGGCGTGTCGTCGGGGAAGGGGGTCGGCTCGCTCACCGCTCCTCCCCTTCCGGCACGCCGCTGACCGTGAAGAGTTGAGTGTGGCCGGTGTCGCCGACGTGGGCGACGTAGGACCCGGCCTCCAGTGAGACCGTCCATTCGTTCCCGGTCAGCACGGTTGCCACGACCGCGCCGGAGCAGTCGAAGCTGACGGTGGCCAGCTTGCCGATGCACTCGTCGGGGAACTCCAGGGTAATGGCGAAGGTCGCGCGCGCCCGCGGGGGGCCGAACTCGATCGGGTCGGTGGTGCCGAAGGCGGGCTCCTTGGCGACGTCGCGGACGGCGAGCTGGTCCGGGCGCAGGAACGTCTTCATGTTGTTGTGCAGGTAGTCCCGCAAGGCAGCGCCGCTTTGGTCGGTGGCGGCCCCTTCGAGGCCCTGCAGCAGCGCGTAGGTGAAGGTGCCGTGCCATTTCTTGTCCGGCATTTCGCTCTCCACCGCCCGCTGGTCGAAGGCGGCCCCAAAGGCGTAGAAGCGGGTCGGGTTGGGCAGCCCGCCCCGGCCCTGGAAGGGCAGGTTGCAGGGCTTGACCACCGTGTTCCTGGTGACGGTCGCACAGCAGTCGATCCAGAGCACGTGTTCCTTGAAGCGGGCGGCGGTGAACAGCCACTCGACCCAGCTCGTGACCAGGACGTGGAGCGGATCGCCCTCGGTCGCCTCGGCGGTGATCAGCGCCGTCTCGTCGACCCTGGTCGCGAACCCGTGGCCGCTGACATAGACGTAGAGCCGCCGTCCGGCGTAGCGTTCTTCGAGCGCGTTAGGAAGTTCTGTCAGCTCTCGCAGCTTCTGCTCGACGCCAGGTTCGTTCGGCTCCGGGCTCCCATCCGCGAACGGGTCCGGGAATTCGGCCGAGCGGATTTCCCTGATGTTGGCGGCGGGAAGGCCGCCACCGTCCGGCTCCTTCAGCCAGGCGGCGACGGCCTCGACATCGTTGTCGGGCCCGTGGAGATCGGTGATCCACCTGGATGCGGCCCTCGCGTCCCCGTAGCGGCCGATGCCGATCACCACCGCGTGGTCGTCCGGATTCATTCCTTTGGGTACGTTTCCTTGATGAAGGCGATGTCGTGTTCGGACAGCTCGCCGTTGAGCCCGGCCGAGAACCCGTCCAGGGTCCACGCTTTCGGGATCGGGTACATCATGATCGAGTCCGGGTCGACCGTCGTCGCCGTGACCTCGTTTTGGGGGTAGTGGTCGAGAATGTTGTGGCGGGTCGTTTCTTCGTCCCATTCGTTCGGCGACTTGGCGCACTCGGCGAGCACCGCCGGCTCGTTCCATTTGATCCCGCCGCTGGGGTTCTGATGCTCGTGGATCAGGCCGAGCGCGTGGCCGAACTCGTGGAGGACGACGCGGCGCACCTCTGCCTCCTCGGACTCCGTGGTCAGCCAGCCATAGTTCATCGTCGATTTCTCTTCCGGAATCTTCCGGCAGATCGTGCCCAGGTAGGACCAGGACCCGTCGCCCTGGACGAAGCCGATGCGGATGTCGGCGGGGCCGGACTCGACGAAGTTGATCTGGAGGTTGGCCATCCCCGGGGCGACCCACTCGAGTGCGACTTTCCTCACCCGATCCTGCAGCGAGGGGTCGCCTTCGAGGAAGGTCGCCGTTATCACTTCGCCGCTCGGCCATTTCGCTTCGTTGAGCAGTGCCGCGCGGTCGTTGGAGTCCTGCAGCGCCTCGCTGATGCAGATGCAGTAATGGCTCTCGTTCTCTGACACTTTTCTTCCTCCGGTTGCAATCCCCTGACCGGGCGAAGTTAACACGGATCGCTCACTCTGAGAGAGGGTGCCAAAGGACCTGTTTGTACTGTCTCACTCCTCGCGACGCCGGAGGGCGGGCAGGGGCCCGCGGTCGGCATCAGGAGTTCTGGTGTAGGCACCGAGCACCTTCTCCGCAGATAAATAATCCAGTTCGCTAACGCTTGCACGTTTACTTGATAGAACGCTGGCGCGATGATCGGGCGGAGGGAGGTGTGGCGAGCGCGCAAGCTGGTTATGACCCGGGTCGTCTCAGGTGCGGGCGCGTTCGTGATGGCGCTGCTTTTGGTCTACGGGCTCTGGCAGGCGATTCCCGACAGGAAGGCGGTTCTCGCCCTAGAGCGTGGAGAGGAAGCGCTCAAGCGCAGCGATTATGAGCAGGCCGAGAAGAGCTACAACACCGTGTTGAGCCTCGTTCCAAATTCCACTGTTGCACGCCTGGGCTTGGCGTGCGTTTTCTACCAATCGGGCGAGCGCGCGGCTGCGACCATCGAGCTGACTAAGGCGCTTAAGGCGGGGGCCTTCGCAGAAAGACTGGGGCGCTGCGGCCACGGGTTGGAGCTCAGCGATGTTTTCTTCGTCGCGAAGCTGGGCCTCTCAGACGCGTTCGCCGTGCCGAGAGTGGCCGATGCTAGGAGGTTCGAAAGGGCCCTTATGGAAGAGCCGACCCGGACCACGGAAGAAGAACCTGATCGAATGCTGCTCGGCGCCTGCCTCGCTCAACGCGCGGGCCTCGCAGGCGCTGCCTGGGACTATGTGGGGAACGCCCTCGAAACGGACGCGGTCGACGACTCCGACCGGACCCGCTTCTTTTCCTGCTTCGGCCCCCGGGAGAGGCGCCGCGCAGGTTGTGCAGGGGCCCCGAGCCTGCGGAGCTGTGTGCTGACGCCGACCGCGCGAAGCGCCTATTTCAGAGATGTCCGTCTTGTCGACCTCGCGAGCCAGCCGGTGGCCGATCGATGAGCGCCGGAGGAGGGACGGCGGGCGGGCTCGAGGTCGTTCTGCTCTGGGCGGAAGAGATCGCCCGCGAGCAGGGGCACCGCCTCGTCAGACCGACGCATCTGGTGCTGGCTGTCATGTCCGACCGGCGCGGACCCTGGCCACTTCTGATCCTCGAACGCGGAGGGCTGTCATACGGCTCGGCTCTACGACGCCTCGGATGGAGGCCGCCGATCGAGCCGCGACCCTCGGCGGAGGAGGAGGAGCCCCGATTCAGATCGTCGATGCGGTTGATGTTGTTGGTCGCCGTGGTTGCCGCGGTCGCCCTGATGATCAGCATCGCCCTCAGGATGTTCGCCATCGAACCCCCGCCACGAAGCGGGCATCGGCTCGACCTGAATCCCGAGGCTAAAGATACGATGTGGCTGGCAGAGGCCTTCGCAGGTGAACAGGGAGCCGAGGTCAAGCCTGTTGTTGGGCACCTCCTGCTCGCGCTCGCGAGCCGACCGGGGGAGCACCTGAAGGTTCTCCCCAACGCCACGGTGCTGGCCTGCGACATCAGGACGAGGCTCGGGTTGGCAACCTCGCGCCATCGCCTCATTCTCGCCTGCGATCGCCCCAAGCGGATCACCAGGCGCGCTCACATGAGGATCGATCGTGAGCTTGCCGCGCACAGCCGGTGGTCTCGCTGGGGCGTCGCCTGGCTTCTCTACGGCGCCGCGGGGGTTCTCGGTGCTCTGACGGTGTTCTTCCTCAGGATTCTCGCGACGGCGCTGCTCTATTTCTTCCTTTGGCCAGCCGCTCTGCTGATGGCGGGGACCCGCGCACTTTGCGGGGCGATCACGGGCTGGGACGCGCGGAGCCACCACTGGCTGGAGGTTCCTGGGGGAGACGTAGCCCTGACCTCGGGATCGCGGCCGGTTTCGCCAAGGGCGGTCACCGTGGCGCTGCTGGTACCGCGACTGCTTGCAGCCTTGCTCTGCATCCTGGTGATGACGGCGTTGCTATGGAGATCCGCGCACCTCGGAGTTGCCATTGCGCCGATGGTCTTCAGGCGGCCTGATCTCCTCACCGGCGCCGCACCGGAAGCCCTATGGCTGGGCCCCCTCTCAATCTTCGCCGGGACGCTCGAACAGAACGGCACCGTGGCCGGTATCGGCCTCCTCGCCGGGCTTGGCGCGGGAGTGATGTCCATCCCGACGTTTCGCGAGGTGGAACTCATTCGGCTTCATGCCGGGCACGACACCGGCGGGGGATCGCGTTTTACCCGGGCGATCACCGCGCCGGCTTCGGTATTCACGGGTGCTATCTCATGCGTGGAGGCGGTTCTGCCCTTCACGGGAGCCCCGATATATGCCACCGCCTATCTCGTCCCCCTGTTTCTCTCGGTCCTAGCGGCAATCGCCCTCCTTCAGTTTGTGCCGTATTGAGCCCGCTGCGACTGCTTCTTGGGGCAACAAATGGGGCAACAGGCCCCACGTATTCCAGCGGATCCCAGCCGAACTCGATCTGCTGGAAACCGCGCTTGAATCGGCCCCACGTATTCCAGCGGGGCTATGGGGCCGGGCTCTTCGAGAGCCACTACGGAGCCGAGGCGCGGAGTCAGAGGGGACTCCCGATTTGTGGATATGAATCAGGAGGGGATATGTCGATCCACCAACCTGACGACTCCGTCGACCCGATCGGCGACGCCGAGGTCGCGCGCATCAATTCGGTCAGCGAGGCTGTAGCCGACGTAGCCGAACCCGACGAAGAACACTCCGGCGCCGATTGCATAGCTTAGAGGCCCGACGGCGACGGCACCGAGATGGACGAGAAGGCGAGCTCCGCGCCGCAGCCACAGAGCTGACTTCCCGATCCAGCGCATCTGCTCGCTATATGTCACCCGAAGTGTCGTCAGCCCCGCCAGTAGTGTGTCGCCTTGATCTTGCGTGATTTCGGGCGCGTGGGCGACCCGCTGCTCAGTGTGGGCCGCAGCGACCGCCGGTGCCGAGACGAAGCGGAGCAGGGAGGCGACCGGGCCCTCCGCCTGCTCCTCAATCTCCTCGCCGATTCTCTCTACCGTCTTCTCGCTCACCTTTTTCGCCATCTCGTCAACGACCCGGTGATCGCCCCGGAGGGTGGAGACCTTGGCCACGTGCTCTCGCAGGAACCGCGGCGCGTGCCTATTTAGCTCCTGTCCGCGGCGCTCGAGTTCTGTCACGACATCGAGGTGCATGAGCGCGGAGAGGAGCTCGCCGCTTGCGGCTATCGCAACGATCACCAAGCCTCGGGCCAGGTCGGTCGCGGGGCCCGCCGCGAGGCTCACCAGGCCCTCGATCTCGGCTTCGATCTCACCGACGAGCGCCGGGCGGTCCGGGAATGGGCTCCTCCCCTCGGACTGCTGCGGTGCTCCCCCGAAGAGCTCTCCAACTTCGCCGAGCAGGTCTTCGCTCTCTTCGAAGATGCTGCGGGGATCAGCGTCCTCCGCCAGACGCTCGGGGTTTCCCCCTTCCCTCGCGAACCAAGGCTCGAAGCGATCGCGGTCAACGTCAGGGTCCAACGTAGCGAGGTCTCGGGCGAGCATTGCATCGACGGTGGCCGCCCCCAACATCAGCGTCGAGACCAACGCATAGTCCTCCCCGTCCCTCAAGGCTCGGTCGCCCTCGCGCCGCAGGGCTTCTGAGGATTCCAGAAGCGGGTCGAGGACACCGGGGAGGTTCCCGGGGAATCCTTCGATGGCTTGTCCCTCGATGAGCTGCCCCCTACTCATCTCATGCAACTGCCGTGCGTACCCTTCCACTGAGCCCCACGCCTCGCGCATACCGTCGATCGACATATGACACCTCCTGCTTCGATGTTGGCAGCCTCCGGCCGGCTACGCAACCGAAATGAGCCTCCCCGACTTCGTTTGGTATGCGGGAGAGGCCACAAACCGCATCGGGTCGGCGAAGGCGCCTCGACTGCTCAGCACATGTGTCCGACAGATGACGGATGAATCGTCTCTCGTTGACTCGGCTCCGTCCACCGGCCCGCCTAGTGTCGCGTTCCTCAGTGAGTTCGACCGCCGCCATCGTTCAAGCCTTCTTCGTCGGGCTGGCGCTGGCAGCGATCCTTGCCTTTGGCTGGGTGTTTGAGGCTGGCGCTTTGCTGGCAGGGGCTGGGTTCTTTGTCCTCTTTCCGTTCTTCATGGGCCGAGCCGCACGGGCGCCGTCCGGAGGCGAGTCGGGTCCCAGGCCGGTCGCGAAGGCGGACCAAGTCAAGATTCGTGTCAGCCTGCTCACGCTCGCAGCCCCGGTGGGCGTGATCGCCGTTGTCCCCGGAGCGGTCGGATTCATAGACGTATCTGCGAGCAGCCACCGGGCGGTGGTGCTGGCGATGCTCGTGATCGCGGCGGTCGCGGCTTATCTGATCTTCATGTCCACGTTGATGGACTCGTTCTATGTCCTTCCGCACCTTCGGGGCGGGCGCGGAACGATCTGCGCGACCTCGTTGGAGGAAAGGTGGCGCGCAGTGACGAGGACTTGGCTGCTGCATCGGGCGGCGGCGACGTTCGGGGTGATCGCCAGCGCTACTGCATTGATCGCTCTAAGCGCCAATAGTTGGATTAGACCGATCGACGAGACGGTCGCAGGAGTGATCGCTGCGATCGCGACCATCATCGCCGGCTACTACCTGACGCGGGCGGCTCCGCTACTCGCCATCGCGATCAACCCACCCGTGCAGGTGGGCGATGTCATCCAGATCGCAGAGGAGTTCAACGTTCACAGGCCCGGCGAGCTGCGCGAGTACTTCGTAGTGGACGTGGCGCTGGAGGGGGTGAAACTGCTGCAGGTCGGGGAAGGGGACGAGATTTCGAGGGCTGGGCCGGACGCCAGGCGAACCCACGACCGAACCGTGGACGTGATGGAAATATCCAAGCTCTTGCGAGGACGTCGCCCCGTTAGGCCCTGCTCGCGAAAGTGCCAGTTACTGACCAAGCACTGCGCCTGCCCGTCGGGGGCGTGGTTGCCCGCGAAAAAACCCGCCTCGGTTGGGACGCCGGAAGTCGCATGAGGGAAGACAGCTTGAGGGTCGCGATCGTGTACGACGACACGATCGATGACTACGGCGGTGTCCCGCTCTACGCGACCACTCTAGGAGCCGCACTGGCGCGTCGAGGACACGGGGTCGAGTATCTGGTCGGCAGATCGGGGAAGGACGAAATCCGTGGCGCTCCCGTACGCGCCCTCGCGCGCAACGTCGGAGTCCGCTTCAACGGCAATGCTCTTTCGATGCCCGCCTGGAGCCAGAGGCGAGATCTGAGCCGGGCTCTCGATTCGGGTCGCTATGACGTCCTCCACGTGCAGGTTCCGTACTCGCCGCTGATGGCGGGACGCTTGCTCACGCGAGCCGATCCCCGGTGCGCGGTGATCGGCACCTATCACGTGGCTTCAGACCGGATGCTGCCCAGGGTCGGTGCGCTGTTGCTGCGGGCGCTCAAGGTGCGCTCTGCGCCCCGGTTCGACGAGATAGTCAGCGTCAGCGCCGTGGCGGCAAGGTTCGCCGCGACATGGTCGCGGATGGATGCACAGCGAATCGTGCCGAATATGCTCGACCCTCTCTCGGTTCCACGGGCGGAGCCCGATTCGGCTCGGCACACCGCCGACATCGTCTTCGTCGGTCGCCTGGTCCCGCGCAAGGGGGCCAGGCATCTGATCGACGCAGTGGCGTTGCTCCGCGAGAAGCTCGAACGATCACCGAGCGTGGCGATCATCGGCGACGGCCCTTTGCGGAGGCGGTTGCAGCGCCAGACGCACGCGCTCGGTCTCTCCGACCACGTTGCGTTTCTCGGCCGCGTCGACGACCAGCGCAAGCGCGCCGTTCTCTCGCAAGCGAAGGTCGCCTGCTTTCCGTCCCTTTTCGGAGAGAGCTTCGGAGTCGTCATCCTCGAGGCGCTGGCTGCTGGAGCGGACGCGGTCATAGCCGGGGACAATCCAGGATATCGCGAGCTTCTGGACGAGCCGGATGCGCTCGTGGACCCTCGCGACGGAGCGGCGTTCTCGTCCAAGTTGGAGCTTCTGCTGGGGAACGATGTCGAGCGGCGCAGCCTCGGCGCACGTCAGCGTCGTCTGTTGGGCGCGTACGACGCCGACCTGGTGGTGGACGAGATTCTGGATGTCTATCGGCGAGCGTTGGCCCGCCGAAGGCAATCAGTCGCCCTCCGGCCGGCGGAGGAGGCACTGGGTGTCGCTGCGTAGCCGAATTTTCGGGCGCCTCTCCATCCTTTTGCCGAACCGCAAGTTCGAGACGACCGCCTTTGTCGCCGAAGATGTGCAGCTCGTTGGCCGTGGCGATGAGACCCAGTTTGTGAGGTCGAACGCCGTATTCGTCTGGTCCTACTACCTGCGGTTCGCACGCCTCGCCTTCCGAAAGGCGAGGAAGCGTGTGTACGACGGCATCGAAGTGCTCGGGGAGGAGCACTTGCGGACTGCCGCCGCCGAAGAGAAGGGGATCATTCTCCTGTCGGTGCATCTCGGTGACTACGACGCCGGGGGCGCTTGGCTCGCGGAGCGGCGAGCGATAACGCCGGTCGTCATCGCCCAGCCTCTGAAGCCGCGCTGGCGAGAGGCGCTCTTTTCTCTGGTTCGGCGCCGCTGCGGAGTTCGCCTTCGCAGGGCCGATGCCACGAGCCTCGACGAGCTCGAGCGCGATCTCCAAGAGCGGCGAGCGGTACTGATAATGCTCGACCGGCGGTCACCCGGACCGGCCTCCCTTGCTCGGATTCTCGGCAAGTCGGCCTTCGCCCCCCTTGCGGCAGGGTTGCTCGCTGCACGCAGCCAGGCACCGCTTCTCCCGGCAGCAACTTGGCGCGACGGGAGCGGAGGTCTGGTCGCCTGGTTTGGGGAGCCGTTCACGGCCGCTCAGCCCGCGCAAGCGATGGCGCGGATCTCGGAGGTGGGAGAGCAACTGAGCGCCTTGATCCGTGCGCATCCAGAGCAATGGCACGTGCCGGCCAACGTCGAAGAGATGGCATGGGGCGCCTCCGACAGGTCCAGCCGCCATACCGCGCCCGAATTGGCAGAGGGCGGTGGCTCAGATGGGTGGCTCCGCCGTGCTGGGGCAACAAATGGGGCAACAGGCCCCACGTATTCCAGCCGATCCCAGCCGAACTCGATTTGCCGGAAACCGCGCTAGAATCGGCTCCGCGTATTCCAGCGGGGCTATGGGGCCGGACTCATAACCCGAAGGTCGCGGGTTCGAATCCCGCCATGCCGCAAAGGCCGGCCTGAGCCTGCAGCGGATGGCTCCTCGGTACTGTCTTGTCCGGCGCGTCTGCCTCCCTTGGCCGACTCGCCGGGAAAGCGGGGGCACCAGATCGGAAGGCAGGGGAGGAAAGAACTGTCGAAGAAGCGACCAGACGAACCCCCAGCAGAACCTGACTCAAAGTACAGGCATCCGAAGGTAATGGCGATCGATCTCGGTGCCGACGACGTCACCGCAATTAGGGCTGGCGGCTTCAGTGTCGAGTCCGGATCGTTCGGGACTCCGATGCGCGTTCAGAAATCTGAGCGGTACCTGCACGTGCCGATCAACGGCCAGCTGCCCAACGTAAGCGAGCAGGAGGTGATCGCTGCGGACCTGGCCTCCTCCACGCCCAGCGATGATCTTGACGTCGGCGAAGAGCCAGTCGGCAAGGCAGTCTGGCAACAGATGAGCCGCGGGGTCCTCGATCCGCGTCCGTATCTGATGTACAGGGCGCGTGAGTACTTCGACCGGATCTACGCTCACGGGGGAACGTTCATCGTCTTTGCCGACGCTGTGTCGAACCCGAGCTACGTGGAAGCGGACCATCGCTCGATCGCCTACGGGGACCGGGTCCGGGCCGATAATTGGAGCCTCCTGTCGGCCCTCGCAGATCTATACGTCTGTCGGGACTTCGGTCACGAGGTCAAGATGGCCGACACGTCGATCCCCTCGATCGCCGAGGACCTCGCGGCCGAGACGCCGTTCACCTGCGTGATCGAGCCCTATGAATCGGCCAAGGATCGCTGGGTCACACTTGCGACCAACAAGTACGGCAAGGCCGTTGCAGGGCTGTTGGTACCCGAGGAGAAAGAGAGCGGCCTGGTCTTCGTCTTGCCCCGCGTCAAGGAAAAGGGCAGGTTGGTGCGTGGCCTGCTCGAGGACTTTCTGCCGCAGATATCACCGAAGCTTTTTCCCGAAGACGAGCGGCATGCCTGGGTCGAGCAGAGCGTCTACGCCCTGCCCGGTGTCACGGAGCTGCAGCAGCAGATCGATGAGGTGAAGGCTGAGGCAGCGAAGAAAGTTGAGGCTCTCCAAGCAAAGATCACGATTTGCCGTAAGGAGTCAGCCCATCTTCTCCAGCTGCTGACCGCTAGCGGCGACGAACTGGTCGCTGCCGTCAAGGAGACGCTCGAATCGATGGGTTTCGATGACGTGCGTGACGTCGACGCCGAGGAGGGAGCCAGGGAGGGTCGCCTGGCAGAGGATCTGCGGATCTGGCAGGACCCTGAGCCGACCGTGCTGGTTGAGGTCAAGGGAATCAACGGCAGCCCAAAGGACGACGATGTCTTCCAAGTTGTGAAGAACATCATGCCCAGGGCCAAGCAGTGGAAGCGATTCGATGTCCGTGGCCTCTCAGTGATCAATCACGAACGCGGCCTTCCACCTCTCGACCGTTCCAGGCAGCCTTTCCAAAAGGCTCAGATCGAGAGTGCCGAGGGACAGGATCTGGGTTTGCTCAGCACCTGGGACCTGTATCGGCTTGCTCGCGGCTATGTCCGCAACGCATGGAGACCTGAGGACGTCGCCAAGCTCCTGACCCAAACGAACGGCAAGGTCGAGGCCGTGCCCGCCCACTACGTACGGATCGGCCAGATTGAGAATTTCTACGAGCAGGCCGAGGCGGTTGTGGTGGAGCTGACGGAGGGACGGGAGATACGGCCCGGGGACACGATCGCCTTTGTTCTACCGGTCGATTTCGTCGAGGAGGTAGCGACTAGCGTTCAGGTCGACGGCAAGGCGGTGGAGGTCAGCCCCGCCGCTGGCCGAGTCGGGCTGAAGACCGGTCTCACCAAGGATCAGGCTCGCCAGAAGATCCCCGTGTATCGGGTATCGCGACAGCAATAGTGGTGGCGACCTCTACGCGGAGCTGCCCGATCAACCGCGGCGGGGTCGCCCAGGCCGTCGGCTCGACGCGATTCACTGTGTTCTCGTGATCTCCTATTCCATGAGCCTGTCGGCCGACGGCTACATCGCCGGACCCGACGGAAGCTTCGACTGGGCAACGCCCAGCCAGGAGTTGCACCGCTTCCACAACGAGCGGGTCGCCGCGGTCGACGCCCATTTGCTCGGCCGGCGCCTCTACGAGACGATGCTCGCGTGGGACACCGAGGAGTTCTCCGACCCCGTGATGGCGGAGTTCGCCGAGATCTGGCGCCCACTCGAGAAGATCGTCTTCTCGACCACGCTGACAAGCGTTGAGGGCAGCAACCGCCTGGCCACGGGAACGCTCGAGGAGGAGATCGCCGCGCTTGAGAATCGGAAGATCGCGGTCGGCGGCGCCGGCCTCGCGGCGGAATGCATGCGGCGTGGGCTGATCGACGAGCTCGAGCTGTTCGTCATCCCGATCGTGGTGGGCGGCGGCACGCCGTACTTCCCGCCGGACGTGCACATCGATCTCGAGCTGGTCGAGGCCCGCGCATTCGGCGCGACCGTGTACTTGCACTACCGTCGGCTGGAGGGCAACGATCCGTGCCCTTCCGTGTACCCTTGAAGGTATGGCTGAGCGGAACCGCCGAATCAACGTCACTCTTGAGCCGGACTACGCACAAAAGCTGGCGAGCCTGGCGGAGCGCACGCATGTTCAGGAGGGGACACTGGCTCGCTCGCTTCTCTCGAGCGCGCTCGATGAAGCCGACCCCGATGCCTCGCGAATCACCGAAATCCTCGATGGGATTCCTGGAGCGTGGGAGCGGGCTCAGGAGTCGATCGAGCAGGCTCGGCGCGGCGAGACGGTCCCGCTCTCCGAGCTGTAGTCAATGCCGGTGATCGAGGTCACGCGCTTGGCGCGTGACGAGCTTCGCGAGCTGATCGATACCCGCCAGCTTCCGGCCGATACGCGCGAACGGGTCTCGCGCACGCTGCTCACATTGGAAGAGTTCCCTCGGGCAGGCAAGCAGCTCTCCGGTGTCTGGCGAGACTGCCGGGCGCTGATCGGTCCGTGGGGGTGGCTGATCGTCGTCTACATGCACATCGAGGCCGAGAATCGAGTCGTTGTCATTGCCTTCCACGATGCGCGAACGTCAGAGTCCGCAACGGCGCGCCACTAACCCGTTGGCTCCTAACCCAAAGGTCGGCGCTCGCCTATCCTTGAGCGTCGGGTAAGGAGAACGGCGAAAGGACAGCGATGGCAACAGGGGACAGCGGATTAGCGGACGGGGCGGCGGGTCGTCGTAGGATGGGGCGCGCCATGGGGGCGATCGCGCTGGCCCTCCTGGCGCTGGGCGTCTGCGCCTCGATGGCAGGCGCCGATCCGCTCGCGATGAAGTTCACCGAAACCCGTGGCAATGTCGGGGTCCAGCTCTCCGACGCTGTGTTCTTCGGACCGCCCGCCACGGCGCCGTTCGAAGCCCAGATCGATCCCGGAAGCGGCTCGATCACGGCGGGTGCTCTGCACGTCCCTGACTTCTCGACGCACATCACCGAACCCATCAATGCGGACGTCACCGTCCACTTCGAAATCGGGCCGGTCACGGGAAGCTTCATCCAGACGACCGGTGCGCTCACCCTGGAAGGTGAAGCCGCCGGCACGCTGACCTCCGAAGGGAAGGCATGCAAGGTCTCGACGGTGCCGGCGAAATTGGCGGTTACGACCGCCGGGAACAGCGGCGGCACGAGCCCGCGCTCCGGAGCGCCGTTCACCGCGGGGCTCACCGGACCGGGGGCAATCGCCGGGCAGTGGAGCAGCATGCATGCGACCCCCATCGAAGGGAAAAACATCTCCTTCTGCGAAAACGTCGAAGGTCGCATTGAAGGGCCCGGGGGCGTCTGGCTAAAGCAGGAAGGCGTCGTGCCACCGCCGCCGCCGAGCTCAACCCCGTGCGTCGTCCCGAAGCTGGTCGGCAAGAAGCTGGGGCGGGCGAAGTCGGCGCTGAAGCGGGCCGACTGCAAGCTCGGCAAAGTCCAGAGGCCAAAGCACTCGAAAGGCAAGCGACGGGGAGCCCTCGTGGTCAAGTCGTCGAACCCCGGCGCGGGGGCGAGCCCCGTTGACGGCAGGGTCGATCTCTGGCTCGGACATATGCACCGAAAAGCGCACCGCTACTAGGAACGAGGAACGATGGCCGTGCCGCTCGATGGAACCGTGGCGCTCATCACCGGCGCCAGCAGCGGCATCGGCGAGGCGACGGCGCGAGCGCTCGCCGCCCAGGGGGCCAGGGTCGCCGTCACCGCTCGCCGACTCGAACGACTTGAGCGGTTGGCGAGCGAGATCGGCGGTAAGGGCCACACCGCACTCGCGATCCAGTCCGACATCACCGACCAGGATCAGGCGATCGACGCGGTCGGCCGCACGGTCGACGAGCTCGGTCGCCTCGACGTCCTCGTCAACAACGCCGGCCAGATGCTGCTCGGTCCGATCGAGGAGGCGCCGACCGAGGAGTGGGACCGGATGATCGACCTCAATCTCAAGGGCCTGATCAACACCACCCACGCTGCCCTCCCCCATCTCCTCTCCGCCGCCGAGGAGTCGGCCCGCGGCTGCGCCGACGTGGTCAACATCAGCTCGGTAGCCGGCCGCCTTGCCCGCTCGGGCTCGGGCGTCTACAACCTGACCAAGCACGGCGTCGGCGCCTTCAGCGAGTCCTTCCGCCAGGAGTTCGCCTC